>CAZVYR010000008.1:0-9965 GCA_964631555.1 uncultured Leptospirales bacterium | reverse complement strand
AATTATTTTGCCTGATTCTCTTTTTTCGCCATATCATTAATTTATTTTCTCCGCAATATATAGAATAAAAGATGCGAATAATATAAAATTATAATATCATATTTTATTTTTTTTTGTAAATTCATTTTTATAACATTCTTTGTATCTTAAAGTACATGTTTTACGGATATTTTTAATTTGTTCAGGGTATCCCTGTATTTTTACCGGTTTTTGTAATGAACGGGAGTATTTTTAGAAATTAAAACAGATTATATTATATATACAAATATAAAAAAAACTATTTTCAGAATAATAAATTTATTGTTTGCATTTTTGATATTTTCTTAATATACTAGTTTAAGCAAGGTTTTATTAAATTTTTAAATATATTACGCTTCTTAAATCCGGCTGAAACCAGGAAATTGCGGGTTTTTAGCCGGCAGAGTGAAAGATAGAGGTTTTTTATGCTTTGTGAAAGATGCAAAAATTCCGAGGCGACTTTTCATATAACCGAGATCACAAATTATGTACAAAAAGAGCTTCATCTCTGTACAAGGTGCCTCAATGAGATAAAAATAGATACTCAATTAAAGTATAATGTAATGTCTCTCAAAGGTATTTTCCCGTTTGAGGATGTTGAAAATATTAAAACAGGATCGAAGAATGTAGTTTGCCTGAATTGCGGACTGACTGATGTTGAATTAAGCCTGGAAAGACGTCCCGGTTGTCCTAATTGTTACAGGTATTTCAAGTCTGCCCTTTACCCATTGTCCGGGTCAGGGAATGCCAGGAAATATTCAGGTAAAAGGCCGTTGAATTATATTGAAGTTATGTCTTTTCCTAATGATGCGGCTGTTTTAAATAACAGTAATGTGGGTACTCCTGAAACTAAAGCAGAGCTGAAGGAGGCATTAAGAATAGCGGTTGAGGAAGAGCGATACGAAGATGCTGCCGTATTTCGCGATAAAATAAAAGAGGTTGGATCAATTGAATAATCTGGATTTTACACAAATATTTGCCAAACAGGGATTCTGGTCTAAGGTCAGTCCGAACAGTGACACTGTACTTTCGACAAAGGTCAGGCTCATTAGAAATATATATAATATCCCCTTCCCCCACAGGCAGGAAAGGATACATGTTAATTTTATTGAATCAGTTGCTGGGAAATTCATAAAGGAATCGGTCTATAAGGACCTGGAACTTCTTGAGCTTGATTCTGTAGATGAAAATAACAAAAGATTTTTAAGGGAAAGAGGTATTATCAGCCAGAATATGGAAACAAGCAGGAATGCTTTTGTTATACTGAATTTGAATGAAGAATTCAATATCCTGGTAAATGACGGGAATCATTTTAAAATACAGGTTATTAAACCGGGTTTTCAATTGACAGAAGCCTGCCGCCTGGGCGACCGGGTTGACGATGAATTGAACAGGTTCGCTGTTTATGGGTTTTCCGAAGATATTGGTTATATTACTTCTAATGCCTCGACTGACGTGAGTTTCAAGGTCTCAATTATGCTTCATTTGCCTGTCTTGTCTTTTACAAGAAGAATTGTCGAAGCACAGGATATTGTAAAGCTTAACAGACTGAATATAAGAGGCCTTAAAGAGGATGGCATTAAAACTTACGGGGGAATCTTTATATTGTCAAACGGTATTCTGCCCGGAATAGAGGAAACAAAGATCATCGCAATTATCGAGAAAACGATACATAAGATCATACAGCTTGAGTCTGAGGCAAGGGAAAATTATCTTTCTGAGCATGTTTCCCGGCTGGAGGACAGGGTAGGCAGGTCCCTTGGGTTATTGAAATACGCACGCAGGATAGGGTATGTCGAATCTATTGATTATTTATCGGATGTGAGGCTGGGAGTTATTTTATCAATAATCAAGAATATCGAGATCCAAAAGATAAATGACCTGATGATGAATATGCAGTGGTCTCATTTGCAGAAGTCCGCGAAAAGAAGCTTTCGCGATACTTCTGAAGGTGATATTTTCAGGGCCTCGTATTTAAGGGATCAGCTTGAATGGAGTACGATAAATGGATAATTTTACAAAAAGAGCAAAGAAAGTACTTGAAGTCTTTGCACAGTTTGAGGCGAAAAGGCTGAATTCGGATTCTATAGGACCGGAACATATTTTTTTGGGTTTGCTGAAGGACGATGATTCGGTAGCGGCCAGAATTCTTAAAAACCTGGAATTAAGGTTTGATCTTATAAGAAGGGAACTTGAGCAGTCAGTAAAAAAATCCGGGACTACAATAATCCTGGGAAGCGTTCCTTTGAATATCAAATTCAATAGGATAGTTGAACTGGCCAGGAATGAAGCCAGAAAAATAATGGTCAACTATGTCGGCACTGAGCATTTGCTTCTGGCAATCTTTAAAGATAATACCTGCGCGGGTATTGAGGGTTTGATCAAGCTTGGTATTGATTATGAATTAATAAAGAGCGAAGTTTTAAAGATCGCCTCAAGCTATGTGGAGATGAACGGTACCAAAGTAAGCCAGAAGAGCAGGACCCCCACTCTTGATGAGTTCTCGAGGAACCTGACGTGGCTGGCCAGGAATAATAAACTTGATCCTGTAATCGGCAGGGACAGGGAGATCGACAGGGTTATAAGAATAATATCCAGAAAAACAAAGAATAATCCTGTTTTGATCGGGGAAGCCGGAGTAGGCAAGACTGCTATTGTTGAAGGTCTCGCTCAGAGGATCATCAATAAGCAGATACCAGAACCATTGCAGAACAGGATAGTGCTCGCACTTGATATAGCGGCTATTGTCGCTGGTACCAAGTTCAGGGGAGAATTCGAGGAAAGAATAAAGAGAATAATGAAGGAGATCAGCGGCGAGGATAATATCATAATATTTATCGATGAACTGCATACGATTATCGGTGCCGGTGCTGCTGAAGGAGCTATAGACGCGGCTAATATTATGAAACCTGCCCTCTCAAGGGGAGAGCTTCAGTGCATTGGCGCTACAACTCTTGGAGAATATAAAAAATATATTGAGAAGGATTCGGCTCTTGAAAGGAGGTTTCAGACTGTCCTTGTAAGGGAGCCAGGCATTGAAGAATCTATCCAGATACTCAAGGGCCTGAAGGAAAGATATGAGATACATCATAAAGTGAAATATACGGACGAGGCAATTGAAAAGGCGGTTCTGTATTCGTATCGCTATATTAATGACAGGTATCTGCCGGACAAGGCGATTGATATTATTGACGAGGCAGGTTCCAAGGCAAGGCTTGAGAATTCGGACAAGCCGGAAGATATTATAGCGCTTGAAAACGAGATCAATGAGCTGAATAATAAGAAGAACGGTCTTGTGATGGAACAGGAATATGAACAGGCAGCTTCGGTAAGGGATATAATAAACAGCAAAAAACAACTTCTTTCTTCAAAGAACAGCGACTGGCAGGAAAAGATAAATGACTATGAGGTTACAGTAAATACTGATGATATTGCCTCAATACTTGCTCAGGCGACCGGGATACCGCTTGAAAGGCTGAATGAGTCAGAGACAAAAAAGCTCCTCAGAATGGAGCATGAGCTTCATAAGAGAATAATTGGCCAGGATGATGCAATTTCTGCTATAAGCAAAGCTATACGAAGGTCAAGAACAGGACTTAAGGGCAAGAAAGGCCCGATCGGGACTTTTATTTTTCTCGGACCTACCGGAGTTGGCAAGAGCGAACTCGCGAAAGCGTTGTCTCATTTTCTTTTCAATGATGAGGATTCCCTTGTGAGGCTGGATATGTCTGAGTATATGGAGAGGCATTCTGTATCGAGGCTGATAGGCGCGCCCCCGGGTTACGTGGGGTATGAGGGAGGCGGGCTTCTGACTGAAAAGATTAAAAGAAAACCATACTCCGTTATCTTGTTTGATGAGATTGAGAAAGCTCATTATGATATTTTTAATATATTACTGCAAATACTCGAAGAGGGGGAACTCACCGACAGTTTCGGATCAGCCATAAGTTTCAGGGATACTATTATAATATTGACATCCAATATAGGGAATAAGGACTTCACCGGAATTGGCAGGATGGGATTTGATAATGTGATAAATGATATTGACAGCGAGGAGAGCAGGAATGCGCTTGACGAAGTGAAGCGAATATTTAGCCCTGAGCTTCTTAACCGTATTCACGAGGTCGTGTATTTTCATAAGCTGGAAAAGAAGCATATCAGGCAGATCGTGGATATTATGCTGGACGAAGTTAATGGTAATCTTAAGGACAAGGGTATTGAGTTAATATTCTCCAGGCAGGCAAAGAAGTTTCTGGTAGATAAGGGCTACAATGAAAAATATGGTGCCCGGTATTTACGGAGAACAATTACTACTGAAGTAGAAGACAGCCTGGCTGTGGCTTTACTGGCAGGCGATGTACGGGAGACTAATAAAATATTCGTGGGAGTAAAGGGCAAGTCGTTGTATTTCAGACCTGGGTCCGCCTCTGTGCTGGAAGATGAAAAAAGAAATAATAATGCACCGGCTGAGAAAAGTATAGAAAAAATTGAAGAAGTAGGCGTAAAATAGGAGTAAGAAATCGTAATACGATGCCAGTTCTATGATACAATTTTATCTTGTTTATTTACTTATTAATCTTGTTTAAACCGCATACGGTTTTGACAACCTTCAATTCTAGTATACTATGTCCAAAACTTCATTAAAATAATTCACAAACTTTGCCGTAATACCTTTCTTTATATGATCCGGTAATTCATCATAATCCTTTTTATTTTCAAAAGGATAGATTATGGTTTTAACTTTTGCCCTTTTGGCAGCTATTGTTTTTTCCTTTACGCCGCCTATGGGCAGTACTTTACCTGTGATCGTAAGCTCCCCGGTCATTGCTATCTGCTTTTTAATGGGTTTGTTTTTTACAAGAGAGTAAAGGGCTGTTGCCATTGTTATGCCAGCGGACGGGCCGTCCTTTGGAGTCGCGCCTGCCGGGACATGGAGGTGAATGAAGTGATTCTCGAAAAAGTCTTTGTCGAGCTTATATTTTTCAACATTTGAGCTTATATAAGTATACGCGATTTCTGTGGATTCTTTCATTACCGCTCCGAGCTGGCCGGTCTGTTTGAAACCCTTTGTTTTTGAAAGACTGGCTGTTGCTTCGATGTATAATGTAGCGCCTCCCATACTTGTCCAGGCCAGACCCATGACAACACCGGGAATGTTCTGCGAATACAGGGATTCATCGCTGAATCTCGGCTTGCCTAGAAATTCCTCTATGTTTTTACCGGTGATACTAATAGTACCTTTATGACCTTCCGCGAATTTACGGGCCGTCTTTCTTAATATTTTTCTTATGCTGTTCTCCAGACTTCGAACTCCTGCTTCCCTTGCATAACCGTCGATTATTTTTTTAATTGCACTGGTATCAATCCTGACCATGTCTTTATTTAATCCGTGTTCGGCTAATTGTTTCTTTACCAGGAATTTTTTTGCTATCTGGACTTTTTCTTCCGCAATATAACCTGAGAGATTCATTATTTCCATTCTGTCAAGCAAAGGCAGAGGGATCGTGTCAGGCTGGTTGGCGGTTGAAATGAACAGGATATTTGAAAGATCGTATCTCACGTCAAGGTAATGATCCAGGAACTGAGAGTTTTGTTCAGGATCAAGCACTTCAAGCAGGGCGGAAGCAGGGTCTCCCTGGAAGCTGGCACCTATTTTATCTATTTCATCAAGCATAATAACCGGGTTTGAGGTTTCAGCCGTTTTTAATATCTGGATCATTTTACCGGGCATGGCGCCTATGTATGTCCTTCTGTGTCCTTTGATTTCCGCTTCGTCCCTCATTCCTCCTAATGAGAACCTGTAGAATTTTCTGTTCAGCGCTTCGGCAACCGATTTTCCGATAGAGGTTTTACCTACTCCGGGAGGGCCGATAAAGCAGAGAATAGAACCTGAGATATTCCCCTTCATTTTTCCTATGCTAATAAATTCGAGTATCCTGTCTTTTATATCATCAAGACCGTAATGATCCCTGTCCAATATTCTTTTGGCTTTTTCTATCTCATAATTATCTTTGGAAAAAATACCCCAGGGAAGCGTGGTCAGCCAGTCCAGGTAATTTTTGCTTACTGTATATTCAGGGGATCTGGGCTCAAGATATTTCATCTTCTCCATTTCTTCGTCGATTCTTTTTTTAGCTTCTTCACTCAGAGTGAGTTTCTGGATGCGTTCCTCGAATATATCGATCTCGGATGTTTGCTCGTCTTTACTAATTCCTAGCTCTTTTTTTATTTGCTTTAACTGTTCGCGCAGGAAGAATTCCTTTTGATTCTTAGATATTTGTTCTTCGATCTGTTTGGTGATCTTTGACTGTATCTTGCTCATCTCCAGTTCTTCTTTTAAAAGTATCAGAACCTTTTCCGCTCTTTTCTTGATATCGAATGTCTCGAGTATGTCCTGGATTTTGCCGGGTTCGGCTGAAGTCATTGAAGCGACAAAGTCAGCAAGTTTTCCCGGATCTTCCACTGTAAACCTGTTCAGGAATAATTTCATCTCTTCCTGGAAAAGAGAATTGGACTTTATCAGTTCCTTTACGGAAGAGATGATTGCCAGCGAGTAAGATTTGAGTTCTTGTGTCGGGCTAATATGGTCATCAGTGTAATAATGTTCTACTTTCCATCTTATGATAGGGTCATCCTGAATTACCTGTACCTGGGTGAATCTTTTTAATGCTGTTATCATTATCTGGTAAGTATTGGTATCCATGGGAGTTATTTTTATCAATTTTATACTTACACCTACTTTATATAAGGAGTCTGATAAAGAGGTCCCATCACCTGTATTTATTGCAAGCACGACCCCGCCAAGTTTATTCTCGCTTTCAAGGATCGAGTTCATAGTATTGATCATCTTCTCACCGGTTACGATTATCGGTATCATCATGCCCGGAAATATAGGTCTTTGCGTAATAGGGATAATCGGAAGCACATCCGGAAGCACTTCATTCGGAAGAACTAATGCTTTTGGATCATTGTTTTGAATAATATCTGTCATTGGTTAATATCCGTTAATAATAAATTTTTATTGATTTATGTATATTATGAAATTATCTATTGTATTTTATTTATAAAAAAGTAATATTCTATCAAGAGAATAAGAATGAATAACAATGATACAATGAATTATTTTTTTGAGTCAAGCCGGTTTTTAATAATATTTTGAAAAAAGGAATAGTGCTGGATTAAAACAGATTATCAATAAGGTGTTTTTAATGAATAAATTAATATTAATGTATTTTATTCTATGTTTTATTCTTTTAAATATTAATGACGCAGGGGCGGATGAGCTTACTTCTTTACCGGTTTATTATCCAAACGGGACAATTGGAAGTAATAATCCATATATAATATGGTTTGATAAGTATAATGAAAGGGATAAAAAAAACAATGTTAAATACAAAATTACGGTTCAGCCAAAAGAAGGTCAGTCACAATCAATACTGATCACGCCGGAGTTATACGAGCGCTATTATTATTTTTATAGGTTTCCTTTAACACTAAACAAGGGCTGCTATGAATATACTATCGACCGATTAGTGGATAATAAAACAACGGATTCAGGATATTTTCATTATAAAAAATATCCTGTCACCGGCGAATTCAAGGTAGACCCTGAAAAGAAATCAGAACTCGATACATTACCGCCACAAACACTGATCGATTATCTAAGACTTGATAGAGAAAACAGGCTTGTTAACATGAACAATTTTTTCTTTTATGGTTCAGCAGGCATTGGGGCTTTCGGGATCGGCCTTTTGTTTTATAGTGTTCTTGAATTTGGTCTGGTAAGTAAAATAGTTTATATTGCTGCCTTTACTTCTTCAGCAGCCGGTTTCGGGGCGTCCGGATATTATGGAATTAAATATTTAAAAGAAAAAAATAGATTGCATAAAATAATTGATATTGGAAGTAATGTTTCATTCAATGGCTTTGTATCACCAACGGATATTTATGCTGATTTTAAAATATTGTTTTAAACATGATATTAAATCCTGTATCGCTTATTTTTAAGAAATCGGAAATAGCTCCGTTATTCCGCAGTATTGATAATGATAGCAGTATTTCAATCGAAGGTATAACAGGTTCTTCATTTTCTCTTATAATTTCCGCTTTATTCAGCCATGTCTCCGGCCGGATTCTTGTGGTTACGAAAAATTCTCAGGCTATGCAGGAGATTTATCTTGATCTCTCATGCTTTATGGATAGTGAAAAGATAGTCCTGTTGCCGCCATGGGAGACCCTGCCGTATGAATTTGTTTCTCCTTCTGAGAGAGTTGAAAGAGAAAGGATTTCAGCAATTTATAAAATACTCGAAAACCAGCCTGCAGTAATAGTCACTACAGTTGAGGCATTAATTCGCAGAGTTCCCAATAAGGAATTTCTTCTTAAAAAAGGTATAACTCTTGTTCAGGGAGAAGAATATTCATATGAAGACATACTCGAACTTCTGATAAACTATGGGTATTCACAGGAATACAAAGTAGAGTCTTTCGGGCATTTCTCCAGGAAAGGCAGCATTATTGATGTTTTCCCGTCTTCATATCAAAATCCCGTCAGGCTTGATTTTTTTGGTGATGAACTTGATTCAATCAGAGAGTTCGATGCCGAAAGTCAGATATCTTATTCCAGGTTAGATTCTGTGACCATATATCCCAGAAAGGAGTTTATCTTACATAAAAGTGAAAAAGAAAATCTATATAATAAATTAAATGAGATAAGAGAGAAAAGACAGGCAATACCTCCCAGGATACTGGAGTATTTACAAAAGGATGACCGTCTTGCGGATATTTCGGGCGATATTTCCGGTATTGAAGATATTTTCCCGCTTATCTTTGAAGCTGAATCGTTATTATCTTACTTTGAAAAGAAATTAAAAGTAGTCTTTGTGGAAACTTTTGATTTAATAGCAGAAAAAGAACGCCTTGTTAACACATTTACGGAATTACATAAAAGAAGGTCTTCAGATACTTTTACACTGGATCCGGAGATGCTTCTTCATACGCAGGCATTTGGTGAAGCAAAGACAGGAGCAGTCGAACTCAAAGTCTTTACATCCACCAGGGATTCAATAAGGTTCAATATTAAAGGGATACCAGGATTTCACGGGAAAATAAAAAACGTAAGAGAAGGGATATCAGGAAGAATAGAAGATGACTGGAAGATTATAATTTGCACTCAGTTTGAAGGCCAGGCCAGAAGGCTTTACGATCTATTCGGGGAGTTTAATCCTCATAATGACTTTGAAAAAATTGATATTGAGAAATCACTGAATATTGCAATTGCTCCTTTGAGCGGCGGCTTTGAAATTGCCGATCAGAAGATACTCATTCTCACGGATAATGATATATTCGGTAAATCCTATAGAAAGAAAAAGCAGTTCAAGAAGAAAGTTTCAAAACCTATTTCAAGC
Organism: uncultured Leptospirales bacterium; assembly: GCA_964631555.1. GTDB lineage: Bacteria > Spirochaetota > UBA4802 > UBA4802 > JAFGDQ01 > CAZVYR01. The sequence goes on along the minus strand of CAZVYR010000008.1, from coordinate 541 downwards.
TTTCTTGATCTGAAAGAAGGAGATTATGTTGTTCATCTGAATCATGGTATAGGTGTTTTTAAAGGCATTGAAAGGATGACGGCAGGTGGAGTTGAAAGAGATTTCATAATAATCGAGTATGCTGAAAGTGATAAACTTTACGTATCTCTTGATCAAATCACTATGGTCCAAAGATATATTGGGCTGGATGGTAAAAAACCCAGGATCGACTCCCTTGGGAAAAAATCCGCATGGAACAGAATAAAGGAAAAAGTAAAGGAGTCGGTTGAAGAGATTGCCAGGGAACTTATAGATATTTATTCAAAGAGACAGGCACTCAGAGGTTTCCAGTTTCCTCCTGATACCTTGTGGCAGGAAGAATTCGAATCCAAGTTTGAATATGAGGAGACACAGGATCAGATCACTGCAATTGAGGATGTCAAAGATGATATGGAATCGCCTCAGCCCATGGAAAGGCTAATATGCGGAGACGTGGGTTATGGGAAGACTGAAGTAGCTATAAGGGCATACCACTGTAAGGACCAATGCGTCCAGATCGGGT
>CAZVYR010000007.1:0-32796 GCA_964631555.1 uncultured Leptospirales bacterium | reverse complement strand
GAAACAAAAATGAGTGAAAAAGAGGTCGTTGACTGCCTTCAGAACCAGTTAAGGGTCAAGCTGAACCTCGGATTTAAAATTGAAGTTCGCCCTAAAGGAGCGCTGCCCCGCTATGAAGTAAAAGCAAAAAGGTTTAAAGACTTAAGAAAAGAAAAACAGGAGGGAGCTCATTGATAAATAAAAAAGAAATAAAAGAAATAGAAAAAAAAATACATAAGCTCCGGATAATCGCAGATGAAATAATGGCACAGGGTGGAAAAATAGAAGCTGTAAAAAGAAATACGAACCGGATATTTGCAAGTATTAAGATGCTTGAACTTAATATATGTGACCTTAGTGATATTATTTAATAGTATTGTTCTGTAAATTTTCTATTACAATTAACTGAAAAATTTGATTAAGCGTTTTAGCTTAATATAGGGGAAGATACTTAATTACTAACTATGAGATAAAACAAAAATTTTATCCAAAGATATTTATGCCCCTTCGTAATTATTAAAAAAATGTAATTGACTGTTTATAAGGCCTGCTATCGATATTCCAGTGTAATTATTAATAAACCAATTACTCATAAAAAAATATTAGCCTCATATAAATGACATGAATAAAAAAAATGGATCGGCCTTTTACAACAGGTCACTGGAGAGGGCTCTGCAAATATTAAACACTTTCAATTCTGAAAAACAATTACTTACGCTTTCCCAACTCTCCGAAGAGCTTAACCTGCCCAGGGCTACTGTTTTAAGGTTATGTTCAACCTTAGAAAAATATAATTTTTTAAAGCATGATCAAGCATCCAAGCGATATTCTCTCGGCCTGAGATTATTTGAGCTGGGTAGTGCTGTGATAAATTCTTTCTCCCTGAGAAGAATCGCTTCGAGCCATATAAGCCAGCTTCAGATGAGGCTTGGGGCAACAATATTTCTGGGAATCATAGATAATGATGAGTTACTTTATGTGGATAAAAAAGAAGATCCTAATAATCCAATCACTTTTACTTCAAAGATAGGTACGCGTCGTCCTCCTTATTGGGGAATGGTAGGACCGGCAATTATGGCATATATGCCGGTTAGTGATGTAGAAAGAATACTGGAAAGATTTCCATTGAAATCTACTGCTAAGAAATCCATTACGAGAAAGGAGCGGTTTTTAGAATTACTTCATCAGATACGGAAACAGGGTTTCGCATATGATGATGAAACCGCTATGGACGGTATAAGCGGAATTGCCGCCCCTATTTATAATCTTAAAGGCAGGGTTATAGGTGCTATAGGAGTAGCTTTTATTAGCTCATCAATAGATTCAAAATCAATGGAACGAATAAAGAAAGAAGCTATCGTTACTGCTCAAAATATTTCAAGGGATCTCGGCTACTTTGAGAAAGACGAAGAATCCGCTTAATCGTTACCATAGTTCCTTTAATATACTTTGCCTGCGAAACTCATTTTCACTTTTTATGTCTTAACATTTTTTTCTCTTGACAAATAATAAATATATAATGAACTACCATTTAGTGAACATGTATTTCACTGAATGAAATAAATCAAATCTACAATTCTTTGCATTGCTAAAATGATTTGTTAAGATGTACCTCGTGAATGTTTTATAACCGGATGTGTAATGTCCGGTTTTTAAATAGTGGAGGTAGTTAACAATGGAATACTGGAATGCATACTCCGAATTATTACCTCGTGAAAAACTCAATAATATTGAGTTGAAATATTTTCGTGATTTAGTATCTTACGGGAAAACTAATTCCTGTCTCTATCAGGAAAAATTAAAAGACATTAACCCCGGCGATATCAAGACCTTTGACGATATTAAAAAAATCCCATTTACGTATAAAGACGAACTCAGGAAATGGCAGGAGAACGTTGATCCGTTTCCATACGGCGGTCTCCTGGGTGTGCCTATTGAACAGGTTAGTTGCTACAGACAGACCAGCGGAACAACCGGAAGGCCTGTTTATGTTCCCGAGTCTTATGAAAGCTGGCAATGGAGAATCGAGTCATGGTGCCATATACTCTGGATGGCAGGCTTCAGGCCAAGGCACAGACTTTTTCTTCCTTTTGGTTATAATGTATACGTAGCATTCTGGGAAGCGCACTATGCTGCTGAAAAATTAGGCTGTGAAGTTGTACCAGGAGGAGCTCTTGACACGAAGGGAAGGATCAATAAAATAATCGAGCTCAAGGTGAATGCCATGGCAGGTACTCCGACCTATATCCTGAATATTGCACGGGAAGCAATTGAGATGGGTATTGATCCGAAGTCATTTGGAATAGAACGGATACTTGGCGCCGGTGAACCATTGCCTGAAGTGACACGTAAGCGGATTGAAGATATCTATGGCTGTAAGATGTTCGATCATATTGGCAGCACAGAAACCTGCGGTTTTGCCGGTATGTGTGAGGCGCAGAAAGGCCTTCATATTATTGAACCTTTGTTCCTGGTGGAATTACTTGACCGTGAGACTCTCTCAAGAGAAGTTGATGAAGGAGAGCAGGGGGTCCTGGTCGTTACTCCTCTGGGCAGACATTCATTCCCTGTGATCAGGTTCAATACCAACGATATAGCTGTCAAAGGAGCTTCTAACTGTGAATGCGGAAGAACTTCTTCCAAGCTGATGGAGATTTTAGGCAGGGTCGACGATATAACCAAAATACGCGGTGTTCTATTCTCTCCAAAGGCTGTCGAGGAGTTCGTCAGGCAGGAATTCCCGGAAATTATTGAATATGAAGTTGTAGTGGCACGTGAAGAAACAATGGATGAGATAACACTCAGGGTTGAGCTGGATCCTAAGATGGAGGAGTGTAATTTCGACACGATATGCAGCAGGCTAAGAGAAAGACATAAGATAAAAACAAATCTATCCTGCAAAGTTCAAGTGGAAGCGGAAGGTGCTCTGCCGCGATATGATCTTAAAGCAAAAAGATTTAAAGATATGAGAGGTAAACATTGATTATGGAAGAGATCAGAAAAGAGATTGAAGCTATTGAACAGTCCGCCAACAGGATAAAAAATATGTCGATGGGCAATAATGCTATACAGAAGAACGCAGAAATAATCCTGACTTTTGCATATATATTAAAATTCATTACACCTGTAGAGGAATAGTTGAAAAAATATTTAAAAGAAATGCAAAGTCATTGCACAATCGGCGGAAAAATTCTATAAAGGTGACAAATTTAGCAGGAGGTTTGTAATGTCTTCAGAAAGAAAGCTCGCATTAGTAACAGGGGCAACAATGCCGCATGGTATAGGAAAAGCTGCTGCCCTTGCATTGGCGAGAGACGGGGCGGATGTAGTTGTAACCGGTTATAATCATATGGAAGGCGCAGAAGCAGTTGCCGAAGAAATAAGAGCTATGGGCCGTAAGTCCATGGCGATCAGAATGAATGGAAGAGACTATGCAGATGTTCGAAAAGGTTTCGCTGCTATAAAAGCTGAACTCGGGCCTATTGATATCCTTGTAAATAATGCAGCTCAAATGCGCCGTATGGTATCGATTGCAAAGACCAATATTGAAGATTGGGATAATGAGGTTAAACTTTGCCTTAATTCCGCATTTTATTGTATAAAAGAAGCATGGGCAGATATGTGCGAGAGCAAATGGGGGCGCATTATCAATATGTCGTCAGTTGCAGGTGTTTTAGGCGGTTCAGGCCAGTCAAGCTATGGTTCTGCAAAAGCAGGTCTTATAGGTTTGGCCAAATCGGTCGCACTTGAGGGAGCGAGGTTTAATATAACGGCAAATGTAGTTGTTGTGGGTACGGCAAATACCGAAGCCTATTATGAGCCGATCCCGGAAGAGACACGTCAAAAGTTCGAGAAGAGAATAGCTCTTCGCAGGCCTGCTGAGCCTGAAGAAATTGCTGATGCGATAGCCTATGTTGCTTCAGATAAAGCCGCTTATATGACAGGTGCTGTTGTAAATATGATGGGCGGTCTAGATCTATTCGTATTCTAGACTGTTGATGAGGTAATAATACCGATACTTTCCTTTGATGGCTTCTGGGAAATAATTTCCCGGAGCCATAATGAATAGAAAAGTAAGACAAGCGAAAATATCCCATCATAGTGGTTTTACCTCAATATGGTTTTCTGATTGAAAGAGAAGCTTCCTATACGATAATGCAGTTGAGACCGGAGCTAACACTGCTGGAAGTTAGCTCCTCGAGAAGACTGGATTATGGAAAAGTTAGAAGTTTGATTGATCTTTCTATCGGGAGGATGGATTTTCCCCTCCTGTATATGTTAATGTACAGAAGGCATAGGAAAAGCGTTCTATAATATCCGGCTACTTTAATCTCCCAATGTTTTTTTTCAACGTAGCTTTTACAGGAAGTCTGCATAGTGTTGCGGAAAGTTACCAATTTAGTTTTTGGTACCCCGTTCGCTTGCGGCGGGGAGCTTCATTAAGCTCTTCCTATGAAATTCATGATTTATAAAAGGAGGGATAGGTGTTAAGTAGATTCGAAGATTTTCTTGTATTAGTAAGTAAAATTCTTAATATTATTGCCGGCACTGCACTCACTATAATGATGTTCCTGACAGTAATTGATGTTTTTTTCCGTGCATCCGGACATCCTTTTATTGGGACTTATGAGATTGTCGGGTTACTGCTGGCGCTTGTCGTCGGTTTCGCCATTCCGCAGGTCTCGCTTGACCGTGGACATGTTTATATGGAGATCCTTCTGAATGTTGTCTCCGCGAGGCCTAGAGCGATACTTAACACAATTACCCGCATTTTTTGTATTGTCCTTTTTATAATAATAGGTTATAACCTGTTCAGCGTCGGCTATGAGTTTCAGGTATCCGGTGAGGTCTCACCTACAATACAACTCCCGTTTTATCCGATGGCGTATGCTATAGGAATCTGCTGTTTTATCGAATGCTTTGTATTTATCCTGGATATCATAAAAATCTGGAGAGGTAGATATGAGTGAGATGATGATCGGTTTAGTAGGCCTTGTTTTACTGCTGCTTCTTTTTGCAACAGGAATAGAACTGGGATTTGCAATGGCAATAGTCGGATTCGTTGGTTTTGCTGTGCTCAACGGCCTGCATCCAGCAATGAATCTAATAGGCAGGGATGTATATGACGTAATAACAAATTACGGATATACTGTATTCCCTCTTTTTATCCTGATGGGGCAAATAGGTTTTAATGCGGGTATAGCGGAAAAACTTTATAAGTCTGCACATAAATTTATCGGTCATATTCCGGGCGGTCTTGCTATGGCTACGGTTCTGGGAGCTACAGGTTTTAAAGCGATATGCGGATCATCGGCTGCCACCTCCGCAACATTTGCCAGCGTCGCGATTCCGGAAATGGACCGGTATAACTACGACAGAAGGCTGTCAACCGGAATAGTAGCCACGGTCGGAACTCTTGGTGTTATTATACCGCCCAGTGTTGTTCTGATTATTTTCGGTATTATAACTGAACAATCCATTGGCCGGCTTTTTCTTGCTGGAATAATACCAGGGCTTATTATTGCTTTCTTTTTCATGATAATTATTTATACATGGGCAAAGATCAATCCGGCTATTGCCCCGATGTCTGAACGTTCAACCTGGAAAGAGAGACTGCGTTCATTACCTGAAGTTGCCTGGGTTCTATTGGTCTTTGTTCTGGTTGTAGGCGGGATCATGACTGGCTTTTTTACACCTACTGAAGCAGGGGCTGTCGGAACCTTTGCCATTCTTGTTCTGGCAATAATAAGAAGGGGGCTTAATTTTAAAGGATATGTTAAATCTGTTGCTGAAGCGCTTCGTACAGCAGGAATGCTCCTTATGCTTGTAGCTGGTTCAGTAATCCTCGGTCACTTTATAGCTGTTACCAATATCCCACAGGCTGCAGCAGACTGGGTGACAGCTCTGGCTATTAACAGGTACCTAATATTAACTATAATATGCTTTATTTATCTTATAGGAGGTTCCTTTATTGATGACCTTGCTTTTATGATACTTGCTACACCAATATTTTATCCTGTAGTTCTCAAGCTCGGATTTGATCCGATATGGTTCGGGATTGTTCTCGGAGTTGTACTCATGATTGGAGTGGTAATACCTCCGGTAGCAATTTGTGTTTTTGTGGTAAAAAATATCACCAAAGAGTCTATGAGCGTGATATACAAAGGTGTGGTACCGTTTCTTATTTCTCTTGTTGTTGTCTGGGGACTGCTATTTGTATTTCATGGTCTGGCTCTATGGCTTCCTTCGCTTGTATATAAATGAGAGCGAATTAAAACATGTGGTGATATCAAAATAAGCAATAAAAAATATTGCACATAATGTGCATAAAAAAGGAGGTTTTAATAAAATGAGGAAAAGGATAAGATTATTACTTTTTGTTTTTCTTTTTTCTGCCTGTCCGATTTTGGCGGGAGCAGAAGTTATTAAATTAAAATCCGCTAATTATCTGCCCCCTATGCATAAAATGTCGCTTTTGGGACAGCAGTTTTGTGAGGAAGTAAATAAGCGTACCAATGGGGAGGTAGACATTACTTACTATCCGGGCGGCACACTCCTTTCTCCGGTTAAAATGTATACCGGTGTAACTCAGGGTATAGCGGATATGGGACTTTCACACACTGCTTATACGCGTGGTCGCTTCCCGGTAACCGAAGTCTTTGACCTTCCGTTAGGTTTTCCCAGCGGTTATGTTGCTGCCCAGATAAGCAATGACTTCTATAATAAATTCAAACCGGCCGAATGGAATGACGTGCATGTTCTTTACTTCGCGACGTCAGGTCCTTTAATCCTGCAGACCGTTGCTAAACCTGTCAGAACTCTTAAGGATATGTCGGGCCTTAAAATCAGAGCAACGGGAAGAATGAGCGATATTGTTAAGTCGCTTGGAGGACTTCCCGTTCCTCTCGAGATGCCCGATGTTTATGAATCATTAAGAAGACAGGTTCTGGACGGGGTAATGGTGGATCTGTCCACGTTGAAATACTGGAAATTTGCTGAAGTAATAAAATATGTCACGGCAACATGGCGTTTAGGTACAGGATATACCTTTTATTTTGTTATGAACAAGGATAAATGGAATAGGCTGTCCCCGGGTAATCAGAAGATATTTACTCAGGTTGCCTTTGATATCAAGGAAAAACAGGCGGCTCTCTGGAATGAAATGGATATTGAGGGAAGAGATATGTTCGTCAAAGGCGGCGGGAAAATGATAGATCTTTCAAATGCGGAAGTTGCTAAATGGATAAAAGCAGTGCAACCTGTTATTAATGCGTATGTAAAAGAAATGGTAGACAAAGGATATAAAGAGAGAGAAGTCAAAGGCTGGATTAAATATATCAGAGAGCGTATTAAATACTGGAGAAATCAGGAAAAACGAAGAGGTATTGCCTCTCCATATTTTAATTAATTTACTCACAGGAACCAGAAGAAATTTACTTCCGGTTTTATAATTTATTATCGCTATTGACGGTGATGATTCGTAAATGAAGGTTGCATCTCATTCTATAAGAGGGATGTGACCTTTATTTATTAATAGGGGTATCGTCGGAGCATCGACAGGCATTAATTATAAATAATTAATGATTTAATACCGGATCAATACTGTTCCTGAAACGGAGGGGATGCGAAGAAAGTTCAAGGTTGAAGATTCCAGATTTCAGGGGTGTTAAAGGGTCGGATTATTTGTAGAATTTTTTTTCCATGGAACTTTCAACTTTGAACTGCACTTATATATGGAAGTTAGAATTTGAAGCGTATTTGAAGCGTATTTGAAACGGAGTGGAAACGGAGAGGATCGGAATAATAACGAATCTGAAACGGAGTGGAAGCGATTTATATTAAATGAGCGCAGGGGAACTGACTCTCATGCGAATAAAAAACCTCCGGTTTTATGGAACCGGAGGGAATCCGGTGTTAATTCGAGAGTAAAGCATGACAAATACTGAAACAGAGAGAATTTAGCAGTAGTCATGCTTATTTGCTCAAAAGAAAAACCTGGCTCCTATTGAAGCATTGAAAGACAGGTCTGTGTCTGGTATTAGATCAACGATTGGAGCAATCTCTATGAATATATCCACAGGCTGTTTATCGAACATATAGGCAAGCCCTACAGGTACACGTACGCCGACTACTGTCTTATCTTTATCCTTTTTATCCTTATCTTCCAGCCTGGTTCTTACTCCTATGCCGTAAAAAAACGGAAGCTTCCCTTCAGATACCGGTATAAGGCTGTAGTTATGCAGGAGGTAGTCCCCGTGTATATGAAATGAGTCGTTTCCTGAAAATGACCAGGCCAGACCAAGGTCGAATGCGGTGTCTTTCCATGCCCAGAATTTCATATTAATGCCGGTCGGTTCGCCGGCCATTATCCCGATCCCAATGTTGTTGTCCGCAATGGATATCGTAGTAAAAGAAAGTAACAGGATAGTAATAAATATAATCTTCTTCATATTATTTTATATATAGCTCTCCGAATTTATCAATATATGTTATCTGGTTAACCGGCTTTCTCGGAGTGGCCTTCTTTTCTCCTTCGACCGGCTTCCCGACCGGGAGTATAACTACAACTTCCTGATCTTCAGGTAATGAGAGAACGTCTTTACACTTATCATGATCGAACAAACCTACGATCACTGTTCCAAGGCCTATTTCATGAGCCTTTAAACAAATGTTCTGTACAGCCAGGCCGGTGTCGAACATAAGCCAGTTATGCAGTGTCGTGATCTCATGGCCCTGTCTGCAGCCTGACACTCCTTTCTGCGCGCAGACTGCTATCATTGCCGTTGCGGCGAGAGAGCATTTGCGTGCTGGATTTGTTTCAGGATATGTCTCGGCAATTCTTTCAATGATATGCTTATCTCTTACTATGATAAAGCTCCAGACCTGTGTATTTGCCCAGGACGGGGCCATAATAGCAGCTTCGATCAATGTATTTATTTCGCTGTCGGTAACGTAATAGTCCGTAAATTTTCTTATGCTTCTTCTTTTTGATATGGCTTCCTGTAATTCCAATGTAGACCTCCGTAATTTTCCTGTTTTACGATTTGTTAATATAAAAGGAAAATTTTGCAATAATAAAAATATATTTTCAACATTACGGATAAGATGAATTATCATTCTTGACTTTTTCATGATTAGCATGTTAAAATATTATCTTAATTCTTAAGATTTTACAGTGATACGCGCCAATGGATATGTTCTGCAGATAAATAATTCCCGTGTATTTGAAGGGATACCGTTTATGCATTTTGATTTCAGAGAGTTCGGAGAGTATGGGGGATATTATTCCAATGTATTTATAAATTCTAAATAATCAATAAATCATGTATTCTAGTAATATTCAGTAAATTATTCTGATTTTTTTTAAATTATTTAAATACAACAGGCGGAAGTGACTATTTTGGAATATAAGATTAAGAATCCGATAATTTATAATAAACTCGATAATTTAAAAAAAAATAAGAAAGATAAGTATAAAAAGAATGAAAGGATCTTATTATCCGATATTCTTGATTTGGATGAGTTTCAGAAAATTCAGGATGGAATTGCATATGCAACAAATGTTGCATGTGTGATCACCGACCCGGAAGGAAACCCTGTAACAAAGCCAAGTAATTATTCGCAACTTTACGATGATAATATCAGGGATTTAAGAAACACCACTTTAAGCTGTATACTGCCTGTTAATAAGTTGAAGGATCCTCATTATGGCCCGCTCTTAAATCTAGGTGACAACGGGGTCTTCAGATATGGCTATATTAAAATGATCATGTTCGATCAGCGTATAGCGGACTGGTTTATCGGGCAGGTCAGGGTTGACAATGCCGTAGAGGAAAATATACTTGCATACATCAGGGAGACCGGTGCTGAGAAAAAAGCTTTTTTATCATGGTATAATAAGCTGCCTGCAATGCCGGAGAAACAGTTCAGTAATATATTAGATATGATAAATATCCTGAGTATTTCTTTTTCGAACAGTGCGTATAAATTTCATGAGTGTATTTTGGAGAGTGAAAAACTCATTGAGATGAAAAAAGCTCTCCGGGAAAGCGAGAGAAAGTACATGGATCTTTATAATAACGCTCTTGTTGCTATGTTTACTGCTAAAGCGGAGGACGGAAGGGTAATCGAGGCCAATGATCTGGGATATGAAATGTTTGGTTATTCCTCCAGAGATGAATTAGTCGGAAAGTTGTCAGACAGAAATCATTATAAAGATCCTGAATTCAGAGATAAATTATTTAAAGAGATTTTAGATAAAGGAGAGCTGAAAGATATTGAAGCAGAGTTCAGGAGAAAAGACGGTTCTGTATTCTGGGGAAAACTGACAGCCAGGTATTATCCGGACCAGGGATTAATTGACGGAGTAATTATTGATATTACAAAAAATAAACAGGCAGAGGAAAAAATCACCAGGCTGATTTTTTATGACAGGTTGACCGGGCTGCCAAATAAAAGCATGTTAAATAATCATCTGCAGATGGAAATCGCGCAATCCCGGAAGTTCGCGGTTATCTGTCTGGGTGTTGACAGGTTCAAGAGAGTAAATGATATTTACGGGAAATCAACAGGAGATTTACTTCTTAAGAATATTGCTTTGAAACTCCCAAAGCTGTATTTTAAAAAAGATATTGTATCGCGTTATGAAAGCGATAAATTTATAATTTTACTCTCTGATATAGTAAGTGAGAATGATGAGATTAAGTTTGAAGATATTGAAAAAATAATTCAAAAGACCCTTACTCATTTTTCATCCCCGATCATGATTGAAAATTATAGCCTGGAAGTAACAGCCAGTATTGGTGTCTGCCTTTATCCGGTTGACGGGAGTGATGTAGATTCACTGATTCAGAACAGTGAATCAGCTATGTATGTTGCCAAACAGAAAGGCGGCAATACATGGCATTTTTTCGACGCAAAGCTTAACGAACAGATGATGGATCGCTTCAGACTGGAAAATGAGCTTAAGCAGGCTATAAAGAATAATGAATTCATTCCTTATTACCAGCCCAAGGTAAACAAATTCTGTGAAATTATCGGGTTGGAAGCTCTTGTCAGGTGGAAGCCTTCAAAACGTAGCGGACTCATTCTGCCGCATGATTTTATTCCGGTCGTGGAGAAGAATGGAATGATTGTTGACATCGGCAACAGTATTTTCAGACAGACATTCACACAGATTAAAAACTGGCATGAGCAGGGTTATCCGCCTGTACCTGTTTCAATAAATATATCCTCTTACCAGTTTAAACAGGAAGAATTATTATCAACTCTCAGAAAGCTGCTGGCTGAAACCGGACTTGATCCTAAATTAATAGAGTTGGAGATAACGGAAACCGGGATTATGGAAAATCAAAGTGAAAGTATTGAAAAATTAAATGAGATACATGAAATGGGGATTAAAATCTCGATAGATGATTTTGGTACAGGATATTCCTCACTTAGCAAACTCAAGGCATGTCCTATAGATATTGTGAAGATCGACAAATCTTTTATTAATGATCTTCCGTCCGATAAGACGTCGGTTACTATTGTTACTACAATTATTGACCTGGCACATAATCTCGGATTTAAGGTTGTAGCCGAAGGTGTTGAGACACCCGATCAGTTTGAATTTTTAAAGATCCTGTGCTGCGATTATTTTCAGGGATATTATTTTAACGAACCAATGCCAGCTAATAATATCGCTGCTTATATGGAAATAAAGAATTGATCCGCTTTTTCCTGTAATCAATATAAAATTGTCCTGTTAAAAAGTCCGGTTCGATTATTTCCTGTTGTTTTCAAATAATCCGGGCTTTTCATCCTTTTTATACTGTTTATACTTTACAATAATACTTTTTTTATTAACATAAAAACTTGACTGTATACCCGGCTTTTGTTTATTTTACGGGAAATAGTCTTTAAGTTCGGTCTTTGTTTTACAGGGATTAAACTTAATGGCTAAATTGATTTTTGTTGTGCTTAAAGAGGAAAACATGGCAATTCACGGCTTTGAGCTTCTGAATAAGAGAAATATTAAAGAACTCGGTTCGGAAGCATATATATATAAACATATTAAAACCGGTGCTGAACTGCTCTCGGTAGTTAATAGCGATGAGAATAAGGTATTTGGTATTACTTTCCGCACCCCTCCTCATGACTCGACAGGTGTCGCACATATTCTTGAGCACTCAGTACTATGCGGTTCGCGGAAATATCCTGTTAAAGAACCATTCGTGGAACTGTTGAAATCTTCTCTCCAGACATTCCTTAACGCAATGACATATCCGGACAAGACCTGTTACCCTGTAGCAAGCCAGAATAAAGCGGATTTCTATAATCTTGTGGACGTGTATCTTGACGCAGTATTTTATCCGCGGATTGACCGGCTTATTTTTCAGCAGGAAGGGTGGCACTATGAGCTCGAAGATAAAAACAGCCCTATAATAATAAAAGGTGTTGTTTATAATGAGATGAAGGGAGCATATTCGTCTCCCGATAGTCTTCTGGCAAAATATTCGCAGGAGTCATTATTCCCCGATAATATATATCGTCTGGAATCCGGCGGCGATCCGGCTGATATCCCGCAACTGACTTATGAAAAGTTCTTCGAATTTCATAAGCGATTTTATCATCCTTCCAATTCAAGGATTTATTTTTACGGTGATGATGAACCTGAAGAACGTTTAAGGCTGCTGAACGAATACCTGGGAGGATTTGACAGGATGGATACTGCTTCCGGTATAGAATTGCAGAATAAGCTGAATACTCCTGTAAAAGTAACAGTGCCGTTTGTTGCCGAGACAGAAGAAGGTAAAAACCCGAAAGGCCTGGTCACTGTTAACTGGATGTTACATGAGAGTACTGATATAGAAAGCAATTTTGCTCTTCAGGTGCTGACATATATACTGCTTGGTATGCCTGCTTCGCCTCTGAGAAAGGCATTGATTGAATCAGGTCTCGGGGAAAGTCTTGCAGGTGTCGGTCTTGAGAATGAGCTCAGGCAAATGTATTTTTCCGTGGGATTAAAGGGTATTGACATTAATGATGCAGGAAAGATCGAGAACCTTATTATCGAAACATTAACCGGACTTTCGGAAAAGGGCATAGACCACCTTACTGTGGAAGCAGCGTTGAACAGTATTGAATTTGCTTTGCGGGAAAATAATACAGGCAGTTTTCCGAGGGGTCTGTCTTTAATGCTCAGGGCTCTTACAACATGGCTGTATGATGCTGATCCGCTGGCTCTTGTTGCCTACGCTGAACCTTTTCAAATTATTAAAAAGCAGTATGCTGATGATCCTGCTTATTTTTCAGGAATGATTGACGGGTTTTTCCTGAAAAATAATCACAGAACAACTGTAATTCTGAATCCGAATACTGAGCTCGGCAACAGGGAACATATGCTGGAACTAGCTCGTCTTGAAGAGAAGAAAAAAAGTATGAGCGAAGATGAGATAGGGTTGGTTATAGAAGATACGAAAAAGCTGAAAGCGATGCAGGGAAGGCCCGATTCAGAGGAAAATCTCTCGACAATACCTTCGCTGTCTCTTCAGGAGATAGACAGGAAAAATAAAGACATCCCAATTTCTTTTTTAATGTCCGGCACAAGACCTGTTTATTATCACGATATATTTACAAATGACATTCTTTACTTTGATGTCGGTTTAAATCTTAACTCTCTTCCTCAGAAATACCTCCTATATGTAATGATATTCGGAAGAGCATTGCTGGAAATGGGAACGGAAAAAGAAGACTATGTAAAGTTCTCCCAGAGGATCAAGAGTAAAACCGGCGGTATCCGCAAAGGTTCTTTCTGTTCGCTTGTGAAAGATTCTGAAGATACGACATCATGGCTGTTCCTTCGGGGAAAGGCAATGATGCATCAGGTTGATGATCTCTTTGATATTCTGAGAGATATATTGATGAATGTCCGATTAGATAACAAAGAGCGTTTCCGGCAGATTGTACTTGAATCAAAATCCGGCCTTGAACAAAGCGTTATTCCAGGCGGTAACAGAATGATAAATTTGAGAATACGCGCCAATTTCAATAAAGCGGACTGGGCAAATGAAGAAATGAGCGGATTCAATACGATATTATTCATGCGTAAGCTGGTTGAAAGAATTGACAATTCATGGAAAGACGTGCTCGCAGAACTTGAGGAGATGCGTAGTATCCTCATTCGCAAAGAAAATATGATAGTCAATGCCACTATCGATGAGAAAAACTGGCATAACTGCTACGAAAGGGCTGAATTTTTAATGGGATCCATACAGTCCTCAGGGCAGGATTACCCGGGATGGAACCCGGATTATCCCAAGGAATTTGAGGGATTTGTAATCCCGTCTCTGGTAAACTATGTTGGAAAGGGCTTAAACCTTTATGAATCCGGATATATCTATCATGGGTCTGTAAATGTTATAACAAGGTTTCTCAGAACAAATTACCTTTGGGACCGGATCAGGGTTCAGGGAGGCGCATACGGGGTTATGTGTCAGTTCAATCGTATGTCGGGCATTCTGACATTAGTATCATACAGGGATCCTAATTTAAAAAATACACTTGATGTTTATGATAAAGCTTCCCTTTATTTAAAGAATATTGATATATCTGAGAGCGAGCTTCACAGGAATATAATCGGAACCACCGGAGAGATAGACTCATATATGCTGCCTGATGCAAAGGGGTATACCGCACTGCTCAGGCATCTTAACGCTAATACTGATGAGTCAAGGCAAGAAATGCGAGAACAGGTGCTTGGTACAGGAATTTCAGATTTTAAAGCTTTTGCAGATGTACTGGATCATATCAAAGTTCATGGTATTATTAAGATACT
Source organism: uncultured Leptospirales bacterium (assembly GCA_964631555.1). Taxonomy (GTDB): domain Bacteria; phylum Spirochaetota; class UBA4802; order UBA4802; family JAFGDQ01; genus CAZVYR01. Next base: position 17,999 of record CAZVYR010000007.1, on the reverse strand, counting down.
GGGCAGTCAGAACGCGTTTGACGAGTCATACACGGAAAAGAATAAACCCGCGTTAACAAAAATATTATAGTACTAAACTGAATATTGTGACACCGGATATTGATCCGTATATTTAACCGGCTGAGGCCGGTTATTGTTTTAAGGAATTCATTGCATGATCACAGTCGATAATATATCCAAGAGTTTCAGCAGCCAGAGTCTGTTCGATAATATAAGTTTTAAAGTTAATTCCCGCGAAAGAATAGGGATAGTCGGCAGGAACGGTCATGGGAAGACAACCCTGTTCAGGCTGATCACAGGAGAGGAGCATCCTGATGAAGGTTCTATAACCATACCTAAGCATTACAGGATCGGATATGTTAAGCAGCAGCTTGATTTTACGGAAGATACTGTTCTTAAAGAATGCATGCGCGGTCTTCAGGAGCATGAGAAGGATCATTACTGGAAAGCGGAAAAGATATTATCAGGGCTTGGATTTACGGGAGAAGATAACCTGAGGCACCCGGGAGAATTTTCGGGAGGATACCAGGTAAGACTTAATCTTGCCAAAATTCTTGCGTCTGAGCCGAATATGCTTCTGCTTGATGAACCTACCAATTACCTGGATATATTATCCATTCGCTGGATCGAGAGATTCCTTATTAATTGGCCCGGCGAGTTATTTCTTATCTCTCATGACAGAGGCTTCATGGATAAGCTGGTCACTCATATCATTGGTATACACAGGAAAAAGATACGTAAAATACCCGGTAATACAGAGAAATTTTATTCTCTTATCGCTAGGGAAGAAGAGATTTATGAGAAGACCAGGATCAATGATGAAAGAAAAAGAAAGGAGGTCGAGCAATTTATTAATCGTTTCAGGGCAAAGGCCAGGCTTTCCAACCTGGTGCAATCAAGAATAAAGGCCCTTGATAAAAAGGAAAAAAGAGACAAACTTGAAAATATTAAAAACCTGGATTTTTATTTTAATTATTCGCCTTTTAACGGTAAACAGATAATGAGCGTAAGCGATCTCTCTTTTTCATATGATCCCGATAAAAAGCTTATAAACGATTTAAGCATCACTATCGGAGCCCGTGACCGCATTTTTATTATTGGAAAAAACGGGAAGGGTAAGACTACGTTATTAAAACTTCTGGCAAATGTACTTGAACCTGCTTCCGGGGAGATAAATGTTCATCCGAGTATAAGGATGGGATTATATGAACAGACGAATGTTCAGACTCTTTCGGATAAAAAAACGGTCGAGGAAGAGATTCTTGGCTCGGATAATGATATTGACAGACAGCAGGCGCGCAATATTTGCGGTGCTATGATGTTTGAGGGAGACAATGCTCTTAAGAAGATCGAAGTTTTATCCGGAGGAGAGAAGAGCAGGGTAATGCTCGGTAAAATCCTTGTTAAACCCGTTAACCTGCTTTTGCTTGATGAACCGACAAATCATCTTGATATGGAATCGTGCGATGCACTGCTCGCGGCAATTGATAATTTTGATGGTGCGGTAATAATCGTTACTCATAACGAGATGTTTCTGCACGCGCTGGCCGAGAGGCTCATTGTTTTTCAGAATAATATATCAGTTTTTGAAGGGAATTATGCAGATTTCCTGGAGAAGAACGGCTGGGAGGATGAGGAAGAAAGTCCGGGCCGCAGTGTTTCAGAAAGTGAAGATAAATCTCCAAGAAAAAATAAAAAAGATATAAGACGAATACGGTCAGGTATAATTAGAGAGAGATCTGCTGTATTGAAACCTATTGAGCTGAAGATAACGGAAACTGAAAATACTATTGACGTAAATGAAACGGAGTTGAACCGTCTTAATGAAGCGATGGTCGAGGCTTCGCATGAACAAAACGGAAGCAAAATCAAGGATATCTCTCAATCAATAAATAAATGCAAATCCGTCATTAATAGTTCATTTGATCTGCTGGAAAAGCTGACACTGGAGTTTGAGGATAAATCCGGATATTATCAGAAGGAACTGGAGCGGCTTGATAGTGATACGGAACCTGATAATTAGGCTGTCTGGGTTGAAATAAAACAGGAAAGATTAGGTGTCTTTCTAATCTTTCCTGCAGTAAGGTCAGCTTGCAAGTTTCTTGCCGGCTTTTTTTCTGTCTATCTTGTCCAGTATCTTTTTTCTCATCCTGATATTCTTTGGTGTTACTTCCAGTAATTCATCATATTCGATATATTCAAGTGCCTGTTCCAGGCTGAATTTCCTCGGGGGAGACAGTTTTATATTATCATCAGAACCGGCTGCTCTCATGTTGGTCAGTTTTTTTGCTTTACAGACATTGACTTCAAGATCGTTTTCCCTGTTATGCTCTCCGATTATCATGCCTGCGTATACTGCTACTCCGTGGTCAATAAAAAGATCCCCTCTGTCCTGCAGATTGTCAAGTGCATAGGATACGGATGTACCTGTCTCCATGGCTACCAGGACGCCCCTGCTTCTCGCCGGTATTTCTCCTTTATGGTATTCATATTCATAAAAGCTGTGATGTATAATGCCCGTGCCTTTGGTATCGGTTAAGAATTCATTTCTGAAACCGATCAGTCCCCTTGAAGGCACATGAAATTCTAGTCTTGTGTAACCGTCGTCTCCCTGTACCATATTTTTCATTTCGCCTTTTCTTATTCCCAGCTTTTCTATGACAACTCCCACATATTCATCCGCAACGTCAATTATAGCAAGTTCGATAGGTTCGGTTTTTTTACCTTTAAGTTCACGGTATATTACTTCCGGCTTTGATACCTGAAATTCGTATCCTTCTCTTCGCATATTCTCAATGAGTATCGCTAATTGAAGTTCTCCCCTGCCTTTAACAATGAAGGCGTCCTGTGAACCTGTTCTTTCGACTGCCAGGCTTACATTTGTCTGCAATTCTTTCTGCAGCCGGTTCCAGATATTTGTTGAAGTGACAAATTTTCCATCATTGCCCCAGAAGGGAGAGTTGTTAGCCATAAATGTCATTGCAAGTGTAGGCTCGTCAATATTTATTAATGGCAGCGGTATGGGATTGTCTCTGTGAGCTATTGTTTCCCCAACATCGATTTTTTCAAGTCCGGCGATTGATACAATATCACCGGCATATGCTTCCATTACTTCTTTTCTCTCAAGACCTTCAAATGCGTAAATCTTACTGATTCTGTAAAGGTGTTTGGTCCCGTCCCTTTTAAGAAGAGCTACTTCTTCTCCCTGTTTTGCTATACCGTTGTGGATCTTCCCTATCCCCATCTTACCGAGATAGTTGTCGTACTTAATGGCTGAAGTCAGGAACTGGAGCGGCACATCAGTATTCCCTTCAGCGTCTTTGGAGAATTTTATTATTGTTTCAAAGAGCGGCTGAAGATTATCACTTTCATCGTCCAGTTCGTATTTAGCTATGCCTTCTTTAGCAGAAGCATAAATAACGGGGAAGTCCAGTTGCTGATCGTCCGCGTTAAGCTGTACAAAGAGATCGAATATCATATCGAGCACTTCATGCGGCCTGCAGTTTGCCCTGTCGATTTTGTTTATTACTACAATCGGAGAAAGACCCTGTTCGAGTGCTTTTTTCAGTACATACTTGGTCTGTGGCATTGTGCCTTCAAATGCGTCAACCAGCAGGAGTACGGAATCCACCATTTTTAGAATTCTCTGGACTTCGCCTCCGAAATCTGCATGGCCTGGTGTGTCAACAATGTTGATTTTATAATCTTTATAATGAAGGGACGCGTTTTTTGAGAAGATAGTAATTCCTTTCTCCTTCTCCAGATCATTCGAGTCCATGATCCTCTCTTCTATGTTCTGGTTTTCGCGAAAGACTCCGGTATATTTTAACATTGCATCAACGAGAGTTGTTTTGCCGTGATCTACATGCGCAATGATCCCTATATTCTTAATTTTCTGCATTTTTTGTATGAATCTCCTGATTCATATAAATCTACCGATTTATATGAGTCTCCTTAATTTAAATTAAGCAAAGATGGAGAAGCTTGGTATATTTTACCAGCTTTTTTTCTTTTGCTGTGAATATTTATTGAATTCTGATTTTAGTGGTCAGCAAGACGATTTTAATACCTTTTACTTATTGATTTTCCTGGGAAAATATGATCCAAAAGGGAAAATGTACAGGATTGATTATGCGATCCCGCACATTCGGGTTGCGGAATTATCAAATAAACACGACTAATATGAAATTTAAAATTAAAGTGTATAAAGTTCCCTGATATCTTTTTCCGGGTAAATGAGATTACCGCCAGCGTCAAGAACCTGGTTTCTGTATTTGTTGACATGTATTACTTCCAGGGTTTCTATATGACGGATTGTTTTAAGTGTTTTCGTTTTTTTCAGCAGTTTCTTATAATTATCATAGGACTCGGTTATTATTTCAATAATAAAAGAATTTCTCCCCTGAATATGAAGAATAGAATTTACGATTTCATTCCTGGTTAATAGATTGATAAGACCCTGGTCGTGATGGGGGTTATCAATCATCATGAAAAAGTGATATTTTTCAGGGAGTTTATTATAATCTTTTAATCCAAAATCCTCCTTTTGCTTGAATACTTCAATAACCTTTTGGGTTTGAAGTGATATAATAGCCGGTATTCCGGATGGAAGTTTAATGGTCTTTAATTCCTGTATCCATTTTTCAAGCTGAGCTTTGTTGTCGAAATTTGAGTCTATTAAGTAGCTGTGACGTCCCATTATATGGAATATTGATACAGCATGTTTGCTTGACCTTAGAAAGTTTAAAATTTCACTTTGCTCTCCCCAATTCTGGATGAAAACTATTGCGTGCAGAATATTATCCAACATTTATCCTCCTCTGTAAGTTCCGGCATTCTAAATATATATTTATATCCCAATATTGACATTCTTTTTATTTAAAATACAAATTATAGTAAATAAGCGTTATTTTTATAAAGTCAAGTGAATTTCGTAATGAAAGATAAAATCCGTTTATTCTTTTAAATGTTGTTCATGACGTTCTGTGTAGCGTTCATGACGCTCTATGTAGCGTTCATGACGCTCTATGTAGCGTTCATGACGCTCAGCTTGACAAATCAATATCCGGGATATATGTATTTGTACATCGGTTGTTATATTTATATGCCGGTTTAAATTATTATTGATTATAATAAATTTAAAAAAATAAAGTCAGTTCCTGGTTTTTTCAGGTTGAGATTGTTAATTATTAAAGGAATAGCCAAATGTTTCAGGTTAAAGGCAGAAATAAAATAGGGGACATCGAAAGTATTATTCTTGATGATAAGAAGATTTCCGATGTGATTATTTATGCCAGAAAGTATTTCTCCGAAGTGATAAGTATTAAAAATATTAGTATAGATACGGATAAATCCGAAGAAAAATAAATGAAGCTCCCCGCCGCAAGCGGACGGGGTATCAAAAACTAAATTGGTATTTTTCCGCAGCAAATGCAGGCTTCCTGCAAAAGCTGCGGGGTATTAAACCATTGTGAGATTAAATATCAGTTTATAACGATGCCTGTATATCCGATTGTTTAATGGCATTTTTACCGTCCTGTTTAGCTGAATACATGAGTATGTCGGCATTTTTTATCATCTGGTCAAGGGATTCATAGGTGTTTATTGAGGTTACAACACCTATGCTTGTTGTTACAGGCCATTTGTTTTGCTGCATAACCTCCATTATTCTTATTTTTATTTTATTTGCCACGATATAGGCGGAATCGACGTCAGCCTGAGGCAGCAGTATCCCGAATTCGTCTCCCCCTAATCGTCCTGCCAGGTCAATTGTTCTGAGGTTCCTTATTATTGTTTTTGCCGTGACTTTTAAGAGCTGATCTCCTGTGGCATGTCCTAATGTATCATTTATTGTTTTAAAGTTATCGAGATCCATACATATTACGGAGATTGGGTAACCGTGTCTTTTTGCTTTTTCAAATTCTATGTAAGCGGTTTCATAAAATGCTCTTCTGTTTGGAATCACTGTAAGTGGATCTATTCTAGCCAGCTCTTTTTGACTTTCCAGTGCTGTTCTCAATTCGGAAACTATATATGTAATTATCAGGAATACTATCAATCTGAATATATTGTTCAGATAGGGAATAATATAGTTGTTAACGAAGTATGGGTCTGTTTTGTCTGCAATCAGCCATAGCAGGGCGCTTGTAAAAGATATGAATATTCCTGCCCAGATACCTGTTTTCCATGTAGCAAGAATGATCGGGAAAATATAAAATAAAGTAAAAGCAAGCATTGGACCGGAGAATTTACGGATTAAACTTACTATTAACGTTAATAAGAACGCTGAGAGTATTATCAGGATCTTTCTGTATTTTTGGTATAGTATAGGGATCTTCATATTTTATTTGTTTATTTCTTTTTAACTATTCGAATAAATAAACACATTTCTTTATATCCGGCAATAAATTTTTATCGAAAAAAATTATTTTAAAAACCTGATCTGAATTATGTATTTTCCGGATCAGTGTTTATGCTGAATGCTTTTATATACGACTTTGAAACGAATGAACCCCAAAAAAGAGAAGTTAGACTAACCTAACAAAGGACGAAGCTTAGACGAAGGATACACGGAGGGGAAACGACTTTGAGACGGAGAGGAAGCGACTTAATACTGGTTTAAACTTGTATTATGGAACGGAGTGGAATGAGTTACTTGTATCTGTCTATACGACTTTATCACGACTTTATTTGTTTTAAACAGCCTGGTATTCTTAATAACAAATAATAATTGACTTGTCGGAGTGTAAACATAGATTAAAACAGTTTCAGATTATTATTAAATAATACCAGAATATAACAGAGTATAATTATGAAAAAAACACGGATAAAAACATTAACAATCATTATTGGGTTATTTTTTATCAGCACTTGCTCAACATGGAGCATGAAGGACTGGGAAAAGATCGAGAACAGGAATTTTTATTTTAGTAAATTTTTTATATATAGAAAAGGGAGTAATAGGCAGGAAGCATTTGATGTAATGAAGAATTTCCCTGTTCGCGAGATTGCGAAAATTATTTCAAATAAATACAATATTAATGTGGATGTGTCTGAATTTGAGGATTTTATTTTTTTCGGCAATGTTTCAAAGATAAAGGTCAGCGGTCTTCTCATAGAGTCGAATTATGTCTGGGAAAGCGGGGATAAGAATCCGAATACTGTTGAACTGGAATATGTTTGCAAATTAGACGATCAAACAGTTACGGAAATTAAGGATTTTAGAATAATTTTAAAGTCGAATGGCAAAGACAGGGCCTCTTTCTTTGGCAATCTTTATGACAGCGATCCTTTGCTTGTTATTGTGGCAGACAGGCTCGGCTATTCCCGGTTGAATAAAGACAGTGATGATTTTTATGTAAATAATATTACTAAAGAGAAAGTTGATCTGAGAACCGGGCCAGAGGATGAAAAGACGATTGCCAGGAGAAAAAAAATAATTACTAATTCTGAAGAGCAAATAAAACAGCAGATAAAAGATTATATTAAAGATATGCCCCAGGATAAAAAAAGAAAGTTCAGGGACGATATTATTAAGTACTTATATAAGGTTATTGAATAACGCGATAATTAATGTTTTTATATAATAATGACAACAGAAAGTTACTGGAAACCGCGCTTGGTAATGAGCCGGCTGATCTTGTTATCAAAGACGGAGTATTGATGGATGTATATTCCGGCAGACTTTTGCAGGAACGGTCGATTGCTGTTTCCGGTAAGTGGATTGCCTATACAGGTAAAGACGCGAGCCATACGATCGGGGCAAAGACGCGCATTATCGAGGCAAACGGCCGGATTTTAGCTCCGGGTTATATTGATTCCCATACTCATATAGCGAATTACTGTGATTTATCGGATATCCTTAAATACATGATACCCGGTGGAACTACTTCTATTATAACAGAAGTAGAGACATACAGCATCTCACTTGGCGCGCTCGGATTTAAGATGTTCCTCGAACAGGTTCGCAACAGGCCGGTCAATATATTCTGCCTGATCCCGCCCATGGTCACCATCAGCCCCGCGCTGGGAGCGAGGTATATTACTGCATACCAGGCACGGGAGCTTCTTCAGGAAGAGATAGTGGCAGGCCTTGGAGAATCTTACTGGCAGAATACCATACTGACTCCTGATGACCGTATTCTTGAGCTTATAAGAGAAACGGTGAGAGCAGGTAAGGCGGTTCAGGGACATTCTGCCGGAGCTTCCGGCAAAAAGCTCGCGGCCTACGCTGCAGCGGGCGCCCAGTCGTGCCATGAATCAGTATCGCCTGAGGATGTCCTTGAAAGGCTTGAGATGGGCTTCTATAACATAATCCGCGAAGGTCATATACGCCACGATCTTGAAAGCATACGTACGCTCATAGGCAGGATCGATCTCAGAAGATGTACATTGTGCACTGACGGCGCTGATCCTGAAGGGCTGCTGACACAGGGTTACCTGGTTGACGTTGTTCAGAAGGCTGTGGATATGGGTATTGAACCAATGGATGCTGTCCGTATGGTAACGCTTAATCCTGCGGAGCATTTCGGCCTTTCTCATCTTATTGGCGGTCTTGCTCCAGGACGTTTCGCGGATATTCTTATTTTGCCTGAACCCGGTATAATGCAGCCTGATATTGTTATATCCGGAGGAAGAGAGACGGCAAAAGACGGGAAAGCACTTGTTATTCCTGAGCGCGTTCCATTCCCCGAAGAGTTAATGAATACTGTGCATGTGCCGTTAGTAAAGCCTGAGGATTTTCGCGTTTCACGGGATTCAGTTAAGGCTGATTTTGTAAGGACTATCGATATTCAATCGAACGGGCTTGTCTCAAAAGAAGGGAGTATGAAGATATCGGTTGCGGCAGGTGATATATTGCCTGATCCGGATAATGATGTGCTTAAAGTGGTCTTTATTGAAAGCGTAAGCGGGAACGGGGAAAAATTTACCGGTTTTATTAAAAACTGGGGCCAGCAAAACGGCTCAATAGCTTCCAGCATGACCTGGGATGCTGCAGGTATAATTGCGATAGGGGCAAATGATAATGATATCGCGACAGCTATTAATAGCATAATCGAAATGAAGGGGGGGATCGCGCTTTCCGTAAACGGTGTGCTTAACCACAGTATTCGCTATTCAATAGGCGGATATTCGTCGCTTACGCCTATAAGGGAATTGAATAGCGAAGTGACTTCAATGCTTGATTCTCTGCGTAAACTTGGGGTAAAATATGACAATCCTGTTCTTACTCTTGTCACGCTTACAACAGCAGCTATACCATTCATAAGAATTTGTGAAAAGGGTTATTTCAGGTTCAGGGAAAATGACTATGTCGGATTATTTTAAAACAGTACAGGATTACCGGTTTACGGCCGCAACGCCCGGACTTAGGTAAGCTGCTTAAGAACAGATGAACCGTTGTTCTTAAAACAGAAACACAGAATACCAAACACCTTCCTCTGGATTATAGATTATCCCATGAAAGAAACAACAAAAGGTATCATCTCAATAAATCTGTCCTCGGTATTGATGGGAGGAACCACACTTTTTGCCAAGCTGATTACAATGTCCGTGCCTTCAATAATCTTTGACAGATCGGTTATCGCAATTTTTGCGTTATTGATTTTTATATTCAGCATTGGAAAGCCCGTTAAAATCTATTCAAAAAAAGAGGCTTTTATTCTTCTTGGCCTGGGATTATTGATGACTCTGCACTGGATAAGCCTGTTCTATTCCATACAGATATCTACTGTAGCTGTGGGAATGATCTCGCTTTTTACATATCCGGTCATTACTGTATTTTTAGAGCCGCTGTTTTTTAATGAGAAAACACATCCCAGGGACATATTGATCGCCTTAATAGTTTTCGGGGGTATTCTGTTAATAATACCTGAGTTTACGATCTCGAACAACATAACCAAAGGTGTATTATTCGGTATACTTTCAGCATTAATATTTGCGGTCAGGAATATAATTCAAAGAAAGTATATGAGTCATTTTCCCGGCACAACTATCATGTTCTACCAGGTAATAATTATTGTTGTCATATTATTTCCGTTTATGGACTTGAAGGCAATTATTCCGAACAGGCTAAATCTTATATATTTGGTTATACTGGGCATTTTTTTCACAGCATTGCCGCATTCAATGCTCTCTTACAGCCTGAGCATCCTTAAGGCAAAATCAGTCAGCATTATTTCCAGCATGCAGCCGTTATACGCAACCATACTCAGTGTGATCATTCTTCAGGAGATACCTTCTTTAAATACAATTATAGGCGGGATTTTTATAACGGCCTGTGCTATGTATGAATCTATACGACTGTCGCATGAATAAGGATAGGATTAATTTTAATGTCTGTCAGAGAGTTTAGTCCTGTTAATGGTGATATAAATAAAGATTTTATTTCCTCAGGTTTAAAAATAATCTTCGGTTTTTACAAAAATACTTATCTCATGCTGAGCGTGTTATCAATAATACTGTCTATCTCGTCAGTGAAAACCAGGTCAGTTGCGCTGCCCGATGAGGTTAATTTATCGTTTTTATCAACTACCAGTTGATATGTACCGTTTACCTGCTTTGTAATAAACTGCTCATATATATTTTTCTGAGGCTGACTGTTGATACCGAAGATAAAGAATATGACCGCAATAGCAGCAAAGGAAAACGAAGAAACGGCAGTCAGGTACAGCGCGCGCTTCCTGTTTCTTTTCTTTGACTCAATAACCCTGGTCGCAATCTCGAAATTCCAGCTATTGCTCTTAACTCTTTTTTGTATCTCATCATCCAGCCTTTGTTTTAATTCGCCGGTTTTCATAATTCACCTCCTTTCATCATCCTCTGGAGTATTTCCCTGCCCCTGGATGTCCTGGACTTTACAGTACCTAATTTTATCTGCAGCTTGTCCGCTATCTGGCGCTCAGACAAGCCATTCACAAGTAATTTCATAACATCGCCGTATATATCCGGAAGTTTGTCTATAGAATCATGAAGTTCGATCATAGAATTATCAACTTTAATATCTTTCTGCTGTTCCAGGTCATAATATTTTTTAAACTTCTCTTCCTCCTTTCCAAGTTTCTTATTGAGTCTAAGAGTTTCATTCCTGGCAATAGTATATAGCCATGTGCTCACTGAAGAATCACCCCTGAATTTGTTCTTTACCAGGCTCCGGTATGCCCTGATATATGTTTCCTGAACAATATCATCAATGGAGTGATAGAATCTCTCATCAATGTTTTTCTGTATTGCTGAAAGAACTGTTCCTTTCGTTGAATTTATTATCTCGGAAAATTCCTTTTCAGTAATCATTCCTGCGATTCCTGTTGCGCATCCATCTCTTTTCTTGATTAAGCATTTTCTGTTGATCAGGAGTAAATATATTCTCTATTGCCATGCGATGTTCTATCTTTGTCATCCTGATCTCTATCTCAATACCCGATATTTCCGTTAATATTTCCCTGACTTTTTTAAGATCAATGTTGCTTGAAAGAAGATGATCTATCAGACTCTGATTAAGCGGCCTTAACTTTTTTCTTAGTAAGTATAACTTATTGCCGAAATCTTTATTGATCTTACTTATGCTTTCTATCTGGGTATTGGAAAAGTTTAGCGTTCCCCTCATGTAATTATCATCGCCGAAGCACATGCCGCCAAGATGTCCGAATCCGGGGTCGGGAGGCGGAGTAACAGGCTCAAGTCCGTGTCCCATCCTTCCTCCTGATCTGGGCTGCGAAAAGGCATCACTGCTGAAGAACGCTCCCAGAATAACCAGTAATAATATAATTATTTTTTTCCGCATTATAATGCTCCCCGGACACCTGTTATTTTACGCCTGCAATATCATTCTTCATCTGGTTAAATACTTCTTTTGTAATTTCCCCTTTGGCGTAACGCGTCTTAAGTATATCAACAGGGTTTTCTTTTTTCAAGGAATCTCCGTCAGTTTTTCTGAAATATTTTACAGCTAAAAAGATGAGAAATCCTATTATTATTAAACTCAGTAACATTGTAAATAAACCTCCTCCGAAAAATGGCCCTCCAAACCAGCCGGGGCCTCCCATGTATGAACCGCCAAAACATGGACCGGCTCCTCTTCCCCAGGCAGCGAACAGAACTGCCGGCAAGGTTAGCAGGAATGCCGTTATTATTGTAATTTTACTTTTCATGTTCAGTCTCCTTATTCTTCTTTAAAATGAATTGAGCGCTGTCTTTTCAGTTAAACAGACAGCGCTTTTTTCGTTATTGTTATCTCTATGAACGGGGGCCGTTTCTGTAATTTCTGCGCGTGTCCCGGTCATTGTAATATTCGTCCAGTTTCTTTTTCTGATCATTAGTAAGGACATTTTCAAGTTCCTTCCGGTGATCTGTTCTTAACTGGTTGATCTTTGCATAATCATTACGGTTTGTAAAATATTTTGCCCTGTAATCCGCGTCTATTTTGATGATCTTTTGTATCTGCTCATCGGAAAGGCCGATCTCTTCTTTCAGAAACTCAAGATTATACAGAGCGCGTCCGCCGCGGTTTTCATAGCCGTAACCACGCCCGTAACCAGGGCCATTGCCCGGGCCGTAACAGCCGCCCCATCCGGGGCCACCGCCCCATGCCATAAGGTTTGGTGAAGCAAGGCCAACCAGAGATGCTACTGCTATTGCAAAAAGTGCTTTTTTCATTTTTATACTCCTTTTATCTTTTTGCCCGGTTAGACCGTGATCTGCATTAAAAGGTTCCAATTAAAATCCATATTTTCAGTATTTAAATCGAAAATACAGGTTACAGGAAAAAGCTCCGGCAGAAGAAAGCGGAACGGCCATGCGTCATTTTATGAAAAAAGATTGATGCTTCGTGAAATAAATAATTATATGGTTAAGTATTTAAACAACGAAAATAATAATGATCTTAAATCAGAGACTTGGAAATCCTTGTTGAGAAAGTAAGTCAGGATGAGGAATCACAATAATGGAGACAGCGCTTGAGAGTATTTGCGATTTCTGATATTCATATAGATTTTTTAGAGAACAGCAGATGGTTCTACGGTCTCTCAAAAACAGATTATAAAGAAGATATATTGATCCTAGCGGGCGATATAACTAACAAGACTTCTTCTTTTATCAGGGCATTTGTCGCTATAAAGAAGCGTTTTAGGGAAGTGTTTTATATTCCAGGCAATCATGATCTTTGGACTAACCGCAAACAGAACAACAGGGATTCCCTTGAGAATTTCAGGCTGATAAATACTATTGCTTCTAATTGCGGTGTAAAGATGGAGCCCGGTTATTTCGGATCATTATCGATTGTCCCGCTGTTCGCCTGGTATGATTATACGTTCGGCAAGCCGACACAGGAAATACAGGATATTTGGATGGACTATGCGGCATGTAAGTGGCCGGAAGGTTATGATGATGTCAGCATTACGCATCTTTTTCTTTCAATGAATGAACCTTTCCTCAGTATAAAAAACGATCATGTTATATCTTTTTCTCATTTTCTACCCAGAATTGATCTTATGCCGGTATATATTCCCAGAAATAAAAGGATATTGTTCCCTGTTCTGGGAACAGAATTACTTGAAAAGCAGATAAGAAGACTGGGACCGGATATTCATATTTACGGCCATAGCCATGTTAATGTTCGTTCCAGAAAAGACGGAATAGTTTATATCAATAATGCATACGGCTATCCTTCAGAGAAAATGATATGTGCAAAGAAATTACTTAAAATATTTGAAATTTAAGATTGCATTGATTTGTATTTATTTATTGACATAAATTAAAATTATATATTTTTATTATTAAGCGATATAAGGACAGGTGAAATGAAATTGAATATTGATACCATTATGCCCGGTGCTGACAGTAAGGATAAGACGGTCATTATCAAGGTCGATCTTTATGAAAGCCTGGATAATAATAATGCTAATGAGTTTGAGTATATTATGTCTGCTTTAATTAACGGGGGTGCAAAAAAGATCATTATTGATTTCAATGAACTGCAGAATATGGACAGTACGGGAGTTGGTTTGCTTATTACTCTAACAAAGAAAATGAGAAAAGAAAAGGGGGAAATTATTGTTACGAGAAATACTGCCCGGATACTGACTGCCTTAAAACCGTTAAATATAGAAAAATTTATTCAGTTTTTTCCTACTATTGAAGACGGCGTCAATTATTTAAAATCTACTTAAATCAAATAAAAATACCGGGTCTATATGAATCAGGAGCAGGTGGTTCGAATACTTCTTCAGCTCAATGCTGATGTTGATGATTTTACTGTTACTTTTACAGGTAAGAAGAGTAAAAAAGTAGACGGTCTCTATAAACCTGGGAACAGGGAAATTATTCTGCATAATAAGAATTTTAACGATGATAACGCGTTAATTTATACTGCTATTCATGAATTTGCCCACCATATTCAGTTCACCGGCTCGGCTTTACCTGTATCTTCAAGAACCCATACGAATTTGTTCTGGAATATATTTCATAAGCTGCTCTTTAAGGCAGAAGAGAAGGGGATATATGTTAATCTGTTCAGGAAAGAGCAAAAGTTCGTTGAGCTTACGGCAAAGATCAAGGAGTTATATTTTTCTGCAAACGGCCGCCTGATGAAAGAATTCGGGGGCCTGCTTATGGAGGCTTATGAGCTGTGCCTTAAGTACGGGACCAGTTTTGAGGATTATGTGGACAGGGAATTGCAATTGCACAGGTCGGTTGCCAAGACCTTAATGAAAGTGAATACTCTTAACATTGATCCGGAAATTGGGTATGAGAATATGAAGCTTGTGGCAAGTATTAAGGAGCCTGAAATCCGGGACCTTGCTGAAACAGCTTTTGTTCAGGGGCAGAGTCCGGATATGGTAAGAGCTGCGTTTCTTTCACATGTGAAGTACGGGCCTGAGGAATCGCTTCAGACCCTTTTGCAGAAGAAGGAACGGATAGAAAGAAATATAGAGAGGCTGACTGTTGAGCTTGCAGGTGTTGAACAAAGAATAAGCGAGTTCAGCGGCTGAGTTTGACCTGTATCAATAAACGGGCGCAGCAGGCTGATGCGGCCTGTTTATGAAGCTTCACCCTGTGTGTTGTATTATTTGTTTTTCATAGTTTGCAGATATGTTATTCTTTACCGGTGTTTATAATCTCGCATTATTCCTCATGATTTATTCCTTGTCTGCTTTTAAATATTTAACCTGTATGGTTATCTTTTTCCGGTACCTGACCGGGATGGCGGTTTTGGAACGGAGAGGAAGCGGTATTGAAACGGAGGGGAACCGACTTTGGAACGGAGGGGAAAGAAATAGAGTTCAAGGTTGAAGGTTCCAGGTTCCATGTTGTGGAAAAGGTAGAGTGTTATTGTGAAAGACTTTTAACCTGAGACCTGGAACATGGAACTTCTTTATAGTACGACTTTATCACGATTATGATATGAAGGTGAAACGGAGTGGAACAGGTTTTGAATTATAATAAAAGCCGGTCTGTTTAAGAAAATACAGAATATTTTTGACTTAATCGATTCACGGATATATTATTATAAAACAGCATAATGCCGTTAACTTTAGGGATTGTACTTAACGAGTGCCGGGTTTTATTTGTTCAGTGTAGTGATATTAAACTAAAAACTTTTTAATAAATAGACTTGTTGCAAAATTTGTTTTTCCCCGACGCAGGCGGGGGAAAACCCTCATATTTTAGGAAAAATGCAACAACTCTAATATTATAAATATGTTATTTCTGAAATGAATAATAAAATTAATCAGCTAAAAAGGTTTGATCATTCCCGTATGAGTGAAAGCCTTTTTCAGTCCTTCAGCGAATTGATATATTCATCATGCGGAATCAATCTTCCAATAGGCAAGAAGCCCATGCTGGCCGGCCGTCTTTGCAGGCGGATTATGGATCTTGGTTTGTATTCTTTTGATGAGTATTATGACTATATTTTAAAGGGCAAAGACCGCGAGAATGAAATTATCAGAATGATAGACGCGGTCAGCACTAATATTACTGAATTCTTTCGTGAGCCATTCCAGTTTGAGTTTCTGGCTTCCAAGGGGCTTCCTGAGATTTTTAAATCAGAATCAGTGAGAAAAAGAAAAAGATTAAATGTCTGGAGCGCAGGGTGTTCCACAGGAGAGGAACCGTATTCGATAGCAATTATATTATCGGAGTTTATTAAAAATAATGCCCCGGGATATGATTTTAATATTCTTGCCACGGATATTTCAACAAAAGTACTGGATGTCGCAAAGGCTGCGGTATATAAAGAAGATGCGATTAAGCCTGTGCCTGAAAATCTCCTGGAGAAATATTTTATTCCTGAAAAAAAAGAATCAGAAACCGAATATCAAGTCAGGCCTGAATTAAAGAAGCATGTTTTTATTACGCGTTTTAATTTAATGGAAAGCAGCTTTAATCATAAAGAGGTTATGGATATGATATTTTGCAGGAATGTAGTTATATATTTTGATTTGCAGACAAAGATAGAAATATTTAAAAAATTCAATGCTTCTATTGAAAGCGGGGGATATTTATTCCTTGGTTATTCGGAATCTATTCGGGATATTACTAAGGATTTTCAAATGGAAGAACCGACTATATACAGAAAGGTATAGCAGGCTTGCCCCGGTATCTCACGCATAAGCGTGAGCGGGCATATCAGGTGTAATGTTAAAAACTAGACATATTCAATAAAGACTTGATTAAGATTATCTAAAAATAAAAGAGAATTAAAAAGAAAATACATTGATTTACAATAAAGATAAATTTCAAAATACTAAAAATCTATTCAGGGTTAATGATTTCAGACAATCACAGGAAGAGATCATTGAGCATGTTCTTGATGGAAAAGACTGCCTTGTGCTCATGCCCACTGGCATGGGTAAATCACTCTGCTATCAGTTCCCTGCTGTAATGTTTGACGGACTTACGGTCGTGCTTTCCCCATTGATATCCCTGATGAAAGACCAGGTCAGGGCTTTGCTTGAGCTCGGTATTGACGCGGCTTATATAAATTCCTCTCTTTCAAAGAATGACAGGGAAGAGCGCTACCGCGGCCTGGCAAATGGCAGATACAGGATCATCTACGTTTCCCCTGAACGCTTCCGTAAACGTGATTTCATTTCGGCATTGACTAGGAGAGATGTTTCTCTTCTGGCTGTTGACGAGGTTCACTGTGTGAGCCAGTGGGGCAATGACTTCAGGCCGGATTTTTCAAGGGTTAAGGAATTCAGGGAGATATTGAATTATCCTCCAACAGTTCTTTTAACTGCTACTGCAACCCCGATGGTACAGAAGGATATTATCGAAAAATCAGGAATCGATCCGGGCCGTATTGCTGTCTTTAACGAAGGGATTTGCAGGCCCAATCTGTCACTGAGTGTGCATGATGTAATAGATGAGGCTGAGAAGTTCTCAAAGATATATGAGTATATCAAATCCATGAAGGGGCCAGGGATAATTTATTTCAGTCTTATTCAGAGCATTGAAAGGTTCAGTAATTTTCTTGATCTTAAGAGGGAAAAGTATCTTGTTTATCACGGGAAGCTTAATGCTGTAAAGAGGCGCCGTGCGCAGGAACAGTTTCAGAACTCCCGTTCTTCTCTTATGCTGGCTACGAATGCCTTTGGAATGGGTATTGACAAGCCGGACATAAGAATGATAATACACGCGGAGATCCCTGGCTCAGTGGAAGCATATTACCAGGAAATAGGCAGGGCAGGAAGGGACGGGGAAAAGTCGGATTGTATTTTGATGTATAACCAGGCTGACCTGGCTATTCAGATGGACTTTCTCGCGTGGAAGAATCCTGACGCGTCGTTTATAAAGAAAGTTTATGATCTCCTGCTGTCGCTTGGGAGCAATGTCAATTCATTCAGTTATGAGGATTTGCAGGAGAAGCTGGTGTTTAAGGACAGGGGGGATCAGAGGCTCAGTACTGTGCTGAGTATTTTCGACAGGTACGGTATTACAGAGGGAAGCCTTGATACATTTGATTTGAAAGTTGTTTCGGAGTTAACGGGGGAGGTAAT
>CAZVYR010000006.1:0-34114 GCA_964631555.1 uncultured Leptospirales bacterium | reverse complement strand
TGCTGCTCATTCAGCCAGTAAACAGTATAATCACCAAAGTCGCGATATTCTCCCTCGGAATCCCTTTTCTTGAAAAAGGGAATATTCTCGGAATTTGTACTGAATTTAACAGTAAGATTTTCCCCGCAAAGACTGCAAATACCGCCAAAGTGTTCTATCCTGTCTTTAACCGAACGCATCCCGGCAGTCACGGCATAGTGATTTAATGTTTTAATCCCGGCGCAGTATTCCGCCTGCCAAATAGCAGCTTGCTCAAGAACAGGGTCATACTCGAGAGGAGAAAGGCTGTTTTTAACTCTTTGGATATTTGTGTAAAAGACTATCCATTTGGAAATAAGGCCGCGGTTTAAATCAGGGTTTTCCCCGATATCACGGGTCGTGTTAGCGAAAAGAATTGACAATATTGAAAGAAAAACTATGACTGGTACAGCAAGTATATAAGATATTTTTTTCATAATTGACCGTATCCTGTAATAAATTTTAAGATTAATGATTCAACTGCAATTAATTCAGCAAAAAGTGAGTCATTTTAAATAACTGCCTTAATGAAAAGCCTTCATGATAGAATAAATAATACTTTGCTTTTCATGTTCTTTAATATATTATAATACTAAATACCTGCCCGGTAACATGATTTTTTTAATATCCCGGCATTTTTTACAGGCTGAAATACTTTGCAAATCATAAAGTGAAGCATATTAATATACTTTTTTGTTGACAAAACCTGATGCAGGTATAATTTTGTCATCTAAATTTTTCCTATCAGGGATGAGTTATTCACTAGTAATTATTCCGGTGAAATTATATTATTTAGTTTTGGAAGAGGATCTGTAATGAGCATGCAGAAGACATATACAATGAAAGCGTCGGAAATCGACAAGAAATGGTATCTTATTGATGCTGAAGGGAAAATACTCGGCAGGGTCGCGGTAAAAATAGCAAACATACTTCGGGGTAAAAATAAACCCGATTTTACACCTCATCTGGATATGGGGGATTATGTAATAGTGATCAATGCTGATAAAGTTGCCCTGACAGGAAGCAAAGCAGATAATAAAGAATATTTCAGTCATTCCCAGTACCCGGGCGGGATAAAATTAACAAATATAAAGAAAATCATGAAGTCCAAACCGGAATTTATTCTCGAACACGCAGTAAAAGGAATGCTTCCTAAAAATAAACTGGGAAAAAAGATTTTCAGTAACCTGAAAGTATATTCAGGATCTGAGCATCCTCATGACGCGCAGATCCCCGAGAAACTGGAAGTCTGAATAAAATAAGGAAACACGGCTAATATACAGGAGTTTTATACATGGCGGATAATAAAAATTACGCAACAGGCAGAAGAAAGTCGGCAATTGCCAAGGTCTGGCTCACTCCGGGAACAGGACAGATCACGGTCAACAGGCAGCCGATAACTGATTATTTTCGAAGAGGAACACTTGGTCTTATTGTTAAACAACCGCTTGAATGCACTGACAGCCTCGGGGCTTATGATGTAAAAGCATTCGTGAACGGCGGCGGATGGTCGGGCCAGGCAGGCGCAGTCAGGCTTGGTATAGCCAGGTGTCTTGTGGCTATTGATGAGAAAAACAGAAAACCTTTGCGCGAAGCAGGCTACCTGACAAGAGACTCAAGAAAAGTCGAACGTAAAAAGTACGGCAGAAAGAAAGCCAGAAAAAGTTTCCAGTTTTCAAAACGTTAATAATATATTTCTATTACGATATCAGGAACAAGAGGGAGGGTGTCTTTGCACAGGCACTCTCTTTTTTTTTTAATAAGCATTGTTTTACCGGGTAATATAATAAAATGGTACAAATAATAAATATAAAGTACTCTGATAATTATATTAAGATCGAGCTTGATACAGGTGAATCTCTCAGCCTTACGCTTGAGGTTTACAATATGTATTCCCTGCAAAAAGGAAAGACCATTGACAGCGAACTGTACCTGCAGCTCAAGGATGAGTCTTTAAAGCTAAATTGTAAATTAAAAGCCCTGAATTACCTGGCAATCCGAAGCCGTTCATACCGGGAAATGCGCATTTACCTTACCAAAAAAGGCTTTCCCGGCGATATTATAGATGAAATACTGAAGAGATTTAAAAGTGAAGGTTATATCGACGATTATGATTTTGCAGTCAGATTCATTAACAGCAGGAAAAAGTCAAAGATAATCGGAGAGAATGCCCTTAAGAGGGACTTGTTTAAAAAAGGTGTAAGCAGGGATATCATAAAAAAAGCGATCAGGGAAACCGGGGCTGATAAAATAGATCCGGATGAAGTATACGGCTTAGCTGTAAAAAAGATAAAGAGCCTGGAAAACAAGAAGAATAAATTGTCAAAGCTGCTGTATTTTTTAAGACAAAAAGGATTTATGGAAGACCAGGTCAGATTGATAATTGACAGATTAAGCGAAGATGGATATATATGACACTGCCTGGAATTGCCAAATACCCATATTTATTATACTATTGCTAACCAGGCACTGAATAACTCCGGGGAAAAAAAATAAAGGCCGATAATGTTAACCACCAGTGATTTAAGACAGTCGTTTCTTAACTATTTCAGGGACAAAGGCCACATGGTCCTCCCTTCAAGCCCACTTGTACCGAAAGAGGATCCGACTCTGCTTTTTACAAACGCAGGCATGGTCCAGTTCAAGAATGTTTTCCTGGGTCAGGAAGAGCGCGAATATAAACGTGCTACAACGGTTCAGCGATGCGTCCGCGCAGGAGGCAAGCACAATGACCTGGAAAAGGTCGGGTATACTTCCCGTCACCATACCTTCTTTGAAATGCTCGGCAACTTCAGCTTTGGCGATTACTTTAAGCGTGACGCTATAAAGTTTGCCTGGGAATATCTAACACAAGTCCTGAATATTCCGCAGGAAAAACTGTGGGTCACTGTTTACGAAGAAGACGATGAAGCCGCAGGCATCTGGCTTGATGAAGTACGTGCAGACCCGGCAAGATTCTCCCGCATGGGCGAAAAGGAGAACTTCTGGGCCATGGGAGACACAGGCCCCTGCGGCCCCTGTTCCGAGATATTTTACGATCACGGGGAAGATGTTCCGGGAGGCCCTCCAGGCAGCGAGAATGACGATCTTGACCGTTATGTGGAGATATGGAATCTTGTCTTTATGCAGTACGACCGCTCGGCCGACGGCACTCTCACGCCTTTGCCGAAACCTTCGGTTGACACAGGCATGGGCCTTGAACGGATCGCTGCTGTTATGCAGGGAGTGCACAGCAATTATGATATAGATCTTTTTAAGAATCTGTTAGCTGCTGCTGCGCGGATCATGGGCGAAAAGGATATTCAGAATAAGTCGCTGCGCGTTATAGCGGACCACATCCGTTCAGCAGGTTTCCTTATAACGGACGGTGTCCTTCCGTCAAATGAAGGCCGGGGTTATGTGCTCCGGCGCATCATACGCCGTGCCTTGAGGCACGGGCATAAACTCGGTGTTAAGGATAACTTTTTTTATAAGCTGGTAGATCCTCTTAAAAAAGAAATGGGTGATGCATATCCCGATATCGTTAAAAAGCAATCATACGTGGAAGAAACCCTCAGCAGGGAGGAAGAACAATTCGCAAGAACACTGGATAACGGGATGAGAGTCCTGCAAAATGCCATTCAGGAATTAAACGGTAAAATAATTCCGGGCGATATTGCTTTTAAATTATATGATACTTATGGCTTTCCCCTGGACCTCACTGCAGACATAGTGCGCGACTATGATATGTCTGTTGATGAAAAAGGCTTTGAAGCTGAAATGGAAAAGCAGCGCGAAAGGGGAAGATTGAGCTGGAAAGGCAATGATCCTGTATATGAAAATTTTATAAATGAAATAATAAAAGAATCCGGCCCTACGGATTTCATGGGATATGACAGTACATCTGTTGAATCACAAATAACTTCCATAGGAAAAGACAATGAGCTTGCCGGGGAAATCAATCTAAATGAGAAAGGCTGTATTATTACCAAAGCCACTTCCTTCTATGGTGAATCAGGCGGCCAGGTAGGGGATAAAGGCATCATAACATCGGATAAAGGCATCTTCAGAGTTGACGATACCCAGAAATATAACAAAACAATCGTCCATGCCGGGGAAGTTATCAAAGGCGGATTTGCTGCAGGAGATACTGTAAAAACCGAAATAGATATTCTGAGAAGGAATCTGATCAGGGCAAATCATACTGCAACCCATTTGCTGCAGGCTTCTTTAAGAAGAGTTCTCGGAGAGCATGTCCAGCAGGCAGGATCGCTTGTAGAGCCCGACAGGTTCAGGTTTGACTTCTCTCATTTTAATCCCCTCTCAAAAGATGAGATCAGCAAGATTGAAAATCTTGTAAATGAGAAGATATGGGGGGCGCAGCCTGTTCGTACTGAAATAACGGATATTAACAGCGCAGTATCAAAAGGAGCGCTTGCTGTTTTCGATGAAAAATACGAGGATACTGTAAGAGTGATCAGCGTTGATAATTTCAGTATGGAGCTCTGCGGCGGGACGCATGTCGATAATACAGGGAAGATCGGTATCTTTAAGATCCTTAAGGAAGCCTCTCCCGGTGCAGGCGTCAGAAGGATCGAAGCTGTTACGCTGAAAGGTGTTTATGAAAGATTTAACACACAGAACCGGATACTCTCAAATATATGTCGTGATCTGAATATAGCCGAATCCGATTTACCGAAAAGGATTTCGGAAATGATTGAGCGTATAAGTAAACTTGAAAAAGAGATAAAGAAGATCAAAGCAGGTAAAGCATCACTGGATATAGATTCTTTGATCAGGGATGCAGTGATAGTAAATGGTGTAAAAATAATTGTTCATGAATTCGATGAAATGAATGCTGATGATCTCAGAAATTTGTCAGATGCTGTCAGGTCAAAAGAGCGGACTTCTTTGACGTGTTTTGGCTCAAGAACGCAAGATAAAGCCTTGTTGCTTTTTGCCGCAACAAAAGAAGCTGTTGAGAAAGGTATAGACTGCGGAAGGCTGATAAAAGAGGCAGCCAAAACCGTAGGCGGCGGCGGAGGCGGCAGAAAGGACATGGCCCAGGCAGGCGGCAAATCCCCTGAAGCACTTCAAAAAGCCCTGGATCAGGCGCTAAAATTAGCGGGAAAAATAATTCAGGAATAAAGTTAAAATGTTTTTACTTTTATGATTTGGAATCTGTATTTTAATTTATTACTTGACCTTTTAGTTTTTTCGCATTTAAAGTATTTTTGTCAGGATGTGTTATCTTAGGAAGAATAATACAGCAAAATTCACTCATATTGAGAAAAAATATTAATTAAATGGAGAAATAATTATGGCAGACGCGGAAGGTATTTTAGAAGCACGCGGAATAAATGAAATGCCGGAAATAAATAAAACCGTAACAGGTAAATATATTAAAGGAGCGGACAGCATTGACTGGGGTGTAAGAAACAGGCTGTCGCGCCTCATTAAACCGGATGGGCATTGTTTCTTTTTGCCTATAGATCATGGTTACTTCCAGGGCCCTACAAGATGCCTGGAAAGGCCTGCTGAGACTATAAAAGAACTGCTGCCTTATGCGGACGGGCTGTTTGTTACAAGGGGCGTATTGCGGAGTTCCATTGACCCGGATATCGATACACCGGTTATTCTGCGTGTCTCCGGCGGTACCAGCGTTATAGGTAAAGATCTTGCTAATGAAGTGGTAACGACTTCGATTGAGGATATTATCAGGCTGAATGTCGCGGCAGTGGGTCTTTCTATCTTTGTAGGAAGTGATTATGAAAAGGAGAGCCTGCAGAATCTTGCAGAACTCGTAAACGATTGCGAGGACTATGGTATCCCTGTTATGGCAGTCACTGCAGTAGGCAAAGAGCTTGATAAAAGAACCGCCAGGTTCCTGGCTTTATCCTGCCGTATTGCTGCTGAATTAGGAGCAAAGGTCGTTAAAACCTATTACGCTGCAGAGGACTTCGAGAAAGTGACTAACGGATGCCCTGTGCCGGTTGTGATAGCCGGCGGTCCCAAATGCGAGACTGA
This sequence comes from uncultured Leptospirales bacterium, assembly GCA_964631555.1. GTDB lineage: Bacteria > Spirochaetota > UBA4802 > UBA4802 > JAFGDQ01 > CAZVYR01. The sequence goes on along the minus strand of CAZVYR010000006.1, from coordinate 28,090 downwards.
AATGGAAGTATTCGATTTTGTTTATGACGGCATACAAAAAGGAGCTATCGGAGTTAATCTTGGAAGGAACATCTGGCAGCATTCATACCCGCTAGCGATGATGAGGGCTCTGTACGCGGTCATTCATGAGAAGGCCAATCCAAAGCAGGCTCAGGAAGTTTTTAATGACATGAAAAATAAAAAATAAGAAAGTTAAAAGTCAGTCAGGACGACTTAATTGCTTAGTTCGATTGATACTTTAAATGATATAGATAAATAAGGAGGTATTCTTATGTCTTCAGATTTTGAAAAAGTGCTTGAGATTGGGAGGCCGCCAAATGTAACCAAGTTGTTCCCGCATTCAAAGGCATTGATTGTGAGCGGTAAAGCGATAGACAGGGCCTTAAGGGCAAAGGGTAAGGCAATGACAATAGCTGCCAATGCCAGAAATTATTTTGTGATACGCGGGACGTTGCAGGCGGCTCAAAGAGCAAACGCGGCACTTATTATCGAGATTGCGAAGTCGGAAGGAGGTACCGGCGCTTATTGTGCTGTAAATTACTGGAATATGGCTGTTCTGGTTGATGCTGTAATGAACGAGTTGAATATAACAGTACCGGTCGCTTTGCATGCGGATCATTACGGTATCAAGAATAATAAAGACATTGAAAAGGCCAAGAGTGAGATCCCTTCTATGTTTGACGCCGGCCTTACATCGATCGCTATTGATGCTTCCCATCTTCCTGATGATGAGAATTTGCTAGCCAATATTGAACTGAATCCGTTTGTACCTGTTTGGGCCGGGCTTGAAACTGAGGTTGGCGAGATCAAAGGCAAAGAAGGATTATCCACAAAAGAAGAGGCTTTATTCCTCATACAGGGTTTGAATGCTCATAATATTTTTCCGGACTGGATAGCGTTGAATAACGGGACCACGCATGGTATAGAGGCCAGCGATGCAGGGATACAGGTTGAGCTGACTGCGGAGATACATAAGGCGCTTACTAAATATAATATATCAGGTGCGCAACACGGTACTTCAGGCAACAGCTCGGAGCGTTTAAGGAGGATAGCGGCTGAGACAAATACAACCAAGGCAAATGTAGCGACAGCCCTGCAGATGCTCTCATGGGGTCTTGAGGTCAATGATTACGGCAATGCTCAATTGGATGCTGATGGGGGATTTATAAAAGTAAAGAACCAGGGAGTATCAGAGGAAATGTGGCTTGAAATGGTTGATTATGCAAAGGGAAAGGATTTGAAAAAAGGAGATTATAAGAAGCTGAATCTTCCTTTTGAGAATAAATTGATGACACAGCCCAGAGAAGTACGTGAAAGAATGTCCAAGCGGGTTGAAGATTTTGTTTATAATATTCTTACCAGTGTCTTTAACGCAGGAGATACTGCACCACTTGCTATTGAAAATATATTAAAAGCCGGTTCATTCGACCTTTCCCCAAAGGCCAAGAGGATTGAAAGTCCTGATGAATGGACTACAGACAAGATAAAAGAAAAAGTAAAGACGATTCATTCGGAGAAGGGTTCTAAAGGGAATTTTGACGATTAATCTTTGACTGGTTAACATTATTATGTCTATTGAAAAAGATATATCTCACAATAGAAAAAGCGGTTTTTTATTTATTTTGTTTTATATATCAGCGTTTATTCTTATACCGCTTTTTTTATTGCTGAGTCTTCTGTTTACTCAATTAACATGCAGTTATTTTTATACCAGTATTTTAAGAAACGCGGATTTTATTGAAACTTATATTAATGCTGAAAAATGGCATGTTGAAGAGAAAATCAAAAGAGAAATAGAGGATAAGGTCCATCTCGAAAAATTCAGGACATTATATGTCTCTATAAAAGCGGAATATGAGCGAAAATCAGAAGAATTTAAAAAAATCACCAGGCATGATGAATATGAAAGATTAATCAAAGAAAGGGATGAGTTATCAGGGCTTTCATATAACCGTGCTCCTTCACATATTCATTCTCCGGAAGACTTCACTAAGTTCAAGGAAACTGGATTAGAAAGAATCGATAAAGAATTAAATGAAATTGACGTTTATAGAAAAAACAATAAAGATATTATCAAAAAAACAGAAGATGAGCTTGAAGTCCTGGAAGATAATTATGAAGAAGCTGAGGATACCCTGAAGGATAAGGAAGAAGATGCAAGGGACATTATTCTGTCACATAAGGATTCCTTTGAAGGCAGGCTTTTTTCTGACTTAAGGATACTGAGCCCGATCCTCACTGAAGAGCTTAACAGTAAGTTAATCGATAAGAACGTTAAATTTGAGATTGAAAAGATAATTAACTTTTTTACTGATTATTTTGAACAGAAGAATGCCGGGAATATTTATACAGACAGGCTAGACGGTTTTATCTCCGGGCAGGAGGATAATCTGAATGTCAGGCTCCCTGAAATATCAATAAGCCTCTGGGTAGATGATGAAGTTAACGGGGTAATGCAGAAAAGGCATCTTTTAAGCCAGGTATTTATCGACAGGATACAGAAGCTTAAAGATCTGAAAAACAAGAATGTCTTTATAAAGCTGTTTGCTTTTTCCGAAAGTGGTTTGGCTGAGATGATAGGCAGGTCTTTTTTTAAAAAAATGAACGTGTCAATAAGGGATGGCATTATCAGAGTTAATCCTGGTATACTTACAGGGGAAAATGCTAAACTAACCCGGCTTGTTATGATAATCTTAACGTTTGGTAAATATTTAAAATTTATCCTGCCTGCGATTGCCTTGCTTTTATTTCTTCCGGTTATTTTTTCAAAAAAAGGAAACAGGTACAGACGTGTAAAGAATATTTTAATTTATCCTTCTTTGTTGATAATCTGTTTTTTCCTGGGTATATTTTTATTTGTAAATATAATGGTAATTTCACCTGAAATTGTCAAATCTCCATTAATGCAGACTTATTTACGTTCCTTGTTAAATACAACAATGATTCATGTTTTAGGACCAGGCATGCTTTTGTTTTTTATTTTATTTTTTACCGGATTTCTTTTAAGAAAAAAAGCCCGCGTGAAGTATTAAAATTGCGATTATTTATATAAATATATGTATATAACCGGTTTTCAATGTTTTTAATAGAAATGCAACTCATGCAACTTAATAGAAAAGAATATCTTAGTAGCATTAGTGAGATGATCAGGATTTAAGGAACTGCGTGCTATGAAGAAATATCTTAATATTGCGCTTGTACTTGCAGCTATTGGTTTAATGGTTTCCTGTTTGCTATTGATCCAGCATTATAATTTAAATTCCGGCCTAACGAGTTTTTTCTGTGGTGAAGGTAGTGATAATCATTGCCGTGTATTAAGCTTGTCTGCGTATTCCACGCTTTTTAATATTCCAGTTGCAGCATATGGAATTTTCTTTTTTTCTTTTATTATAATATCATTACTAATATCTGATATAGCCGGGGGAGACTATTATAGTATTTTTCTTGCAGTCCTCCTGCCTGTCTCCGCGGTTTCATTCGTTATTTCTATTGTTCTTTTTATAATAATACTTGTTTTACAAATATTTTGTCAGTTGTGTATAGCAACGCATGTTGCTAATGCTTTATTATTTATTACTCTTATATTTTATTATATAAACCTTAAGGCAAAAAAAAATATTAAGTATACTGAATTAATAAAAAAAATATTACGTTTAGGGAATACTTCTCATGACGCGCGTGCCGCATTTGCATCGTTTATTATTTTACAAGTGTTGCTAATGCTCTCAATTTTTTTAACTGTAGGCTTCTTCGAGAGTAAAGCATCAGGATTCAGGAATACCGATAATAGGATATATGAGTATTTACAGGATTATTATTCCACAAAACCGGAAATAATAAATCTTGAGCCCAGCAAGCTCATTACGGGAAATCCGGATGCTGAATTGACAATTACAGTATTTACTGATTTTCTTTGTTTTTATTGTTATAAATTTCATACTGTTGAAGAATATCTGTTGTCGAGATTTAATAATAAAATTAAGTTTGCATATTATAATTATCCTCTTGATACAAATTGTAATAAAAGTATTAAAAGAACAGTATATGGGAACTCCTGTTTAGCCTCTCGTGCAATGTTCGCTGCTTCAGAGCTTGGAATATTTGTACCGTATATGAGGAAACATTTTTCTCTCTATAAAAAAATAAAATCCGGTTACAGTCAGGATATAGCAGTTGATGTTCTGGTGAAAGCAGGTTACGGATCTGAAAAAGATAAATTTATCAGGTTACTGAATTCGGGTGATGTATCAAATGAGCTCATAAGGGATATCGGTTTGTCAGGAATAAACAAGGTAAGGGCGACACCTACGATTTTTATTGCCAACAGAAGGATAAGCGGTACAAGACCAGAGGAAGTGCTTGAGAAAATTATTATTGATGAGTTTAAAAAAAAGGATAAGTGATCAGAAGGTTAGAGAACCTTCCTTCTGTATTCCCATAAATTGATTAAGAACCAGATTGATAAAGAAACATCGAGTTTTCTGTACGGACCGGATAAAGAACATCCGGTCCGTTTGCGAGGTATTGCATGGAATTTTAGTGCTCTTAGTTATCGATATGCCTCCACCATCTGTCCAGGCTCCATGAGCCTCCTCCCGCCGAAGCAAGGTAAAGAAAAACAAAGCAATAAATGACTGCCAGTTCTCCGTTATTTATAGCAGGCCAGAAACTTTGAGGCGCGTGCGCTATAAAATATGCGATTGCCATCATACCTGAAAGAAGGAAGGCTATCGGCCTCGTAAACAAACCCAGGAGGATTAACAGACCACCGAAGAACTCCAGGACTCCTGCCACTATCATTAAAGGATCAGAAGTACCGTGTGCCTCGGCAGCCGGTATCCCAAAGAGTTTCTGACTTCCATGCTGCATAAAAAGCAGGGCAACTACGATTCGCATAATACTTTGCAGCCTGGGAGACAACACTGAAAAAAATGATTTTAAACCAGCCATTTTATACCTCCTATTTGCAGAACAATATATTTAAATTTTAAATAATCCCGGATGAAACCCGGGGCTGCTATACTGGTCAATTACAGTAATAAGCAGTTAAAATAATCAGTTGTTCATTTAATACAGCATGTTTATCATATATGAAATTTATTGATATGTCCAATTTATATTAATAATTTTTTTCAACAAATATTTTTATGGAGTTTGAATAGCAGATACAGTAGGCAAATTGATAATGTCATTAAACAGAATATCCTGCAGACAGTTGAGACTGGTTACTAAGAAAGTAGTGATAAAATCGACATTACTTTTTAATAAGCCGTGGACTCTCCGGGCCTAATATATTTTGTATAGTAGTAGTCAGTGGAAGATAATGCCTGGATACACATACAATCAATAATGAGGCGGTTTTTGTTCAGGATAAATTATACTCTGACGGATCATTTTAGATATATACCTGTTTAACTTGAGATAAGTTAACAGAGAAGTATCGATAAATTTATGTTGTAAACAGATCTTATTCATTTATTGCTGATAGAAAGGAATCCGGAATGTCCCTGTTCTTCCAGCAGATGACAGTGAAGTAAAACAGCGGGTCACCTTCTATTGATATTCTGTGCCTGTAGCGTTCGATATGGTTGATGTTTAAATAATCGGAAGCAATAAGCTCTCTTATGGTGCTGGAGAATCCGGTTTTATCACTGTGTGATAAAAATGATTCTTTTATATTAAAGGCAACCCAGCCCTGGGGTGAGATTATGTTCAGGGCTTTAATGAATGCCTCAGGAGGAATATCGTTGTATCCGAGCGCAGCTATGGACATTAGAGAGTTTAAATGCCATGACCGGACTTCCTCTTCGTCGCTTTCAGTAAGATTTGTAAAATCTTTTACATAGTATTCGTCGTATAATCCCGGTCTGTCTCTATTTGTGGCTTCCTTTGCTTCAGGAATAATATCAACACCGACAAGTCGGGCAATCCCGTATTTTTTCATTGCCTCTCCCATCATTCCGTTACCTGCTCCAAAGTCGAGAACTCTCAGCTGGGAAAAGTATTCGTTATTTTGATCAACAGTGTATTTTAGAGAATCTGTAACTTTTTGGGGGGAACAGCATTTTAATCGGTCATAAAAAAGCTGTTCATACAGGCCGGGATTGTTATAAATTTCTGCGTAGTCGTGAAATTTAATCTTATGTTTTCCGCTATCGGTTATTAAATAGAAAAATGCTTCATCCTGATCAAGATTATCCGCAATAAACTGGGGAAACTGTATTTTGTATCTTTTTAGCATTGGTTCTCCTCTGAGATCAAGGTAGCTTGACTGTCTATTAATGTTAGTGTTGCTTTAGTAACAGATTGATAGGCCGATTTTTATTCGAAATTAAGTAGAACGAGGCTGCATCATGAAAGATATTCTTTAACAGTCACCATCTTATGTGGCTAAACGTTGCTGTATGTTGCAAAGACATGGAAGACTTTTTTACAGCATGTATTTGAATAAAAGTTGACCATTTATCGATTTAGTAAAGAACAGCAAAATAGAGAGTCAGTCAACTTGACTAATTGATTTTTATCATAGTTACACAACTATTAAACAGATTCTTATCGTCAAGTGAATTTTTAAAAAAAATAACCTGGAAGTAAAAGAAAAGATATATTTTTTCATTTTTATTTTATCACTAAAAATATTATATATTTAATTAAATTTGAAGATTTTTTATTATCCGGAACAGAGATTCGGATTTTCCGGATACGCGTTTATATCGTATACTTTAATATTCGGTTTTAAAACTAATGAAATCAGTTTTATAAAATTACATCAATCCGGCTTTAGAAACGGAGGGGAGGGGATTATTTTAAATTAAAGCATGCAAAGGAAATCTCCCCGGATTCTGATCTATGACAACCCGCCGGATTCTTATAAGTCGAAAAAATGCCTGGTGTGGTTTTTGTATTGCATTGCAACGTCTTTTCTGTTTATAACGAACATGCCGCTGTCAAGGTCTGTAATCTGTCTTTCTGTATTATTAAACTTGAGAAAAGTCCTGTTGATGATCTCATCAGCGGAAATTATATTATTATCATAATCGAGAAGATAATGTATATCCGGCTTTCTTTTATACTGGCCGAACATCAGCTTTCTTAAGTGGTCTCTTAATTCATTTATTTTTTCTTTCAGTGCCTGCTCAGGTACATTGCTGAAATCACTGCTGAAGGCTGAGAAATATATATTGGCAGGAAATACCGGCTGCATTGAAAGGACTTTTTCGAATGTCTGGTCAGCGATTTTTTTAGCGTATTGTTTTACTTTTATTTTGAAGAAGTCGTCCTTTAGCCGCCCGGAATTTATCCTGTAAAGATCACCGAACTTGATGCAGAGATCGCCTTTGACCTTGTTCCTGCAGAATTCCTTTACAATATAGCCTATATCCTCAAGATATAATTCTTCCTGATTTAAACCGGATTTTGTCAGCTTTAATAATTCAATAAAATTTATATCCTCCATTACAGGCTCGTATGCAATATTAACGTCAACAATATACAGGTCAATGCCTGAGTAATGTGATGCTTCGATATCCATCTGGAAAGGGAGATGATGGAATCCGTCTGTTCTGCCTGTATAGCTTCTTCCTGTTTTAACTACATCTTTTTCAAGTATGTCGAACACGCCGTTCTCCAAAACCGAGTAACCCGGAAATGTAACATACATCTCTTTATTTTTTACAAGATGGTACCGGTATGCCCTGCTCAGGGAGAGTATTTCTTTATTGCCGATCTTTATTGTTTTGCCGTTATCCAGTTCAATTTTGCCAGGTTCCCTGATTACCTTGAACGCCCCCCTTAATGAAAGGTAGTCTGCGATGCTTATTTTTTTATCGTTATATATTCCGTTAAAGCCGGGATCAACATATTTTGGAAGAAAGTCCCTGAATATGTCTATCCCATTGATAAAAAGATTGGATCCTCCCTCAGTAAGAACCTTCATGTTGTTTTCCCTGAAGGAAAGACATAGTAAAATAAAATCAGCCTCGCTAAGGTGGTTAGGTTTGAAGGTTATTGAACAGTCCGGGTTGGCTGCCCTGAATTTTTTAATATTCTCAAGACCGACTATCCTTGTATTGAAGGTATTGCCCCGCGCGAGCTGGATGAGAAGGGTCTCAAGGGTAGATATGTCGGTGTACTTATGTTCGATAAGGTGGAACAGAGGTTCCATTTTTTTATATAGCTGGTCTTTCATGAGTATCTCCGGATAATGACTTTTAAAGATAAAATGCTTATATTTTTATGTCACATGTCAAGCAAGTTAATTGAAAAACAGGAAGTTAGGATTTGAAGCGGATTTGAAGCGGTTAAGATGAGCATGAGAACAAGATTAAAGGCAAGATGTTTGATGGACAATCGCAGGGTACAGGCATGCCTGTACCCTGCTTGTTCGCTGTTTTTCTTTCCGGCTGCTTCAGCAACGTTGGCAGCAAAAGTGGAAATATTTTCCAATAATAAAATTAATCAGGATCAGTCTTTATATCGCAATGATATTAGCAATTTGCTGCATGGCTTGAACCTGCCGAAATATTCCAATATTGATTGCGTATTTTAAAATTAATGAAAAAAGCGATATAAGTGTTTCCTGATATTTTTAAAGCTATCGGTCGATAAAGCAACTAATCAAATATAGAATGATAATGTGCTTTCTAATAAAATGATTTACAAAATAAATTTTCCGGCGAACTATGCCCTTCCCGAAAATGTTGAAAAAATAATTATACATATAAGCCGGCCAATAAATATTTTAGTAGAAAATGTTATTGAAATATTTCCAAGATCAGTATTAAATATTTCGGCTGCTACAAAGTTGTGATGATTTATTTTTTGTAAAAAATGTGAGGAAAACATATGCAAAAGAAACGACCGGATATACAATCCGGAATTATGATATTTATATTTGTGCTTGTTCTTGGCTTTGGAATTCCGGCTCATTCCCAGGAAAAGCCTTATAAGTTGCTTGGCTATGCTGTTTTACCGGACATAACAAAAACCCTGGATACGATTGAAAAGATAGCTATTGAGACTGACCCCGTGAATTTCATGCCGAATATGCTGAAGATGCAGGCCGGTATGTTTATAGGTGATCCTGCTTTGCAGAACATCGATCATGCAAGGCCTGTATTGGTTATGCTTTTTTATAGAGGCCGAAATGAAGCTAATATGAAAAAAGAGAGTCCGCGCATTGCGATATTCATTCCTGTTAAAAACAGTGACATTGCCGGGAAAATGATTCCAAAAATCAAATTTCCGTCTATGCAGATTGATAACCTGATTATAGTCAGTGATTTTCAGCCTATTATACCGCATGCTAAAAACGAAATTCCGCTGTACAGGGAAATAGCTGAAAAACAATTAAAATGCGATGTACGGCTTATGGTGAAAATCAACAATATTACTGAAACTTTCAATACGGAACTGAATGAATTATTGAAAAAAATGCAAACCAGCATGGAGAAAAAGGAATTGCTGCCTTTTAAGAGCAATGAGGCAGGTAATTTAACGATTACTGCGGCAAAGGTTTTCATGTACGGTATATTTGATATTATACAGCAGTCAAAGGATTACCAGCTTGATATTACTCTGAACGAAAGCATGATAGCATTTGAAAGCGAACATTCGGCAGTCCGGGATACAGCGCTTTACAGCTTTTTCGATGCGTCGGCTCCGGATAAAAATAAATGTCTTTCGTTGCTGCCGGGCAGCGGACTCCTGGTCTATGCCGGTTATTTCGATGTTAAAAAGACCAAGTTATTTATCGAGAGCATCCTGGCAGAAGCTGTCGGGAGAGACCCGGGTCTGCAGAAGAACCTGGAGGAAGGGTTTATTTCTGCTTATTTAAAAAGCCTGGATCTTTATCTTGGTGAGATAGCTCTGCAATACGGGCTCCTGGATGATGGAAAGATACAACTGAATATTGCATACAGTACTGATAAAACAGAGAAGGATTTTCTCGCCCTTCAAAATAGTTTCACGAAAATATATTCTGCTATATATAGTAATCCGGCTTCAGGTTTTAAGGAATATACATTTCAGGAAAATGTGCGCTCTTATAAGGGAGTTAATATTCATCGTACCAGTCTGAAGACTAATTTCCCGAAGGATACTCAAACCGGGAAAACGAATATAATCACGAAGATGTTCGGGGATGAGATGATGACGGAATATGCGGTTACCAGAGGTTTCATTCTAGCCTCAACAGACCAAAAGACACTCGATAAAATAATAGACAACACTCTCTCCGGCGGAAGTGATATTACACTTGAGGCTATGAAATCTTTTGGCCCAGGTATGGATTCGTATACGGATATTAAAATAATAGACCTTATTGAACAAGTAATAAAAACAATGACACCTCAAATTATAAACGGAGACATGGAAGATAAAACCGGCAGTATGCCGCAGATGTTCGCAGGTTTAAGTCGTGAAGAACGTCTCATCCTGGCTTCTGGAAAATACAGCAATGGGGTTTCCTACAGCAAATATAAAGTTTCCACGCGTATGATAACAGAACTGCTGAAATATTTTAATAAATCGAAAAGGGATACGGAGTTTAACCAGTCTGAGGGTGTCGTTGAATGATTTTTAAAAAGTAACAAAGTCCAATAGTATAATAGAGTTGTTGCATTTCTCCTAAAATATGAGGATTTTTCCACGCTGCAGGCGGGGGAAAACCAATTTTGCAACAAGTCTATTATTGACATTTAAAAGATGCTGTCGTAAAGTAATTTGCATCCTGATAAGAACAGGACTATGTATAAAAACCTGTATATTGTTTTCTGGCTGATCTTATTTAAAACAATATAACCGAGCTTGACTCCTACAGGAGCTAACGGCATGAGCACAAGAGATGTCAGCAGGTTTGTGGAATCCAACTGGCCCAGTAATGCATACGGTATTAACTTGAGATAATTTATTACTATAAAAAAGAGTGCAATTGTGCCCATGAGCACTAGCTTGTCCAGTTTCTGCGGATACAGATAAACACTGATTGGAGGTCCGCCTGCGTGTATCTGTGTGCTTGTAAATCCTGCTACGGTTCCCCAGAAGTACCCGCTTAGTACTCCGGGTTTTTTCTTTTTGTGATCTTCTGATTTAAACCAGTAATTTAAGCAGAATAATACTGCTATAATCCCTATTATGAATTTTAGTGCGTCTGCATTGAGATGTCCCATAAGAAATGAGGCAATGATTATTCCGGTTATTCCCGCAGGCAGCAGTATTTTAAGATAATAAAGGTCATAGTGTTTCCTGAAGTTCCATACTGCAAAAAGGTCCATTACACAAAGTATGGGAAGCATAATTGCCGCAGCCTGTACAGGATCTATGACAAATGACATTATGGGGACTGCAATTGCAGCAGGTCCAGGGCCGAGTCCTCCTTTTGCCATTCCATAAAAAAGCACGGCAGGTATTGCCACGATATAAAAATATGGGTCTGTAATTATTGTCATAATAATATCCGTTTTTGATATTAAGTTTAAAAGGAAAATTTTATCGATAAATAGAATTTTTATTTTTAATTGAAGCAAGCTTTTTTTATAGAACAGTAATAATCTGTTATTTTATTACCAGGTTGAGAGTGGTCCTCATAAGGCAAGCAATTACATTACGTAGAGGAAGCGACTCTGAAACGTAGAGGAAGCGACTCTGAAAATCATATCATTCGAAAAAGGTCAACCATTATCCGTTTTTGAATTTTAATGAGTATTTATTTTTTACTTGAAAGATATTTAATGCTTTATATAGATACATCAGTTATTTCCAGAGTATGCTAAAAAAGTTAGTCCTATAAATTATACTTATGGATTTAGTATTATAATCAATCTCCCGGAGGACGGATGAACAAAAAAGAGCTTGTAAGAAAATATAAAGAAACTGTTCAGCCTATGGGGGTTTATCAAATAAAGAATACTATAAACGGCAGGCTGTTTATCGGGAGTGCAAAGAACCTGACCGGGAAAATGAACAGCCACAAGTTTCAACTGAAAAATGGTCTTCATCCTAATAAAGAAATGCAAAAAGAATACAATGAGGTTGGAGATCGGGGTTTTTCCTTTGAGGTTCTGGATTATCTGGAGCCGAAGGAAGAAATGAATTATGATTATACTAAGGAATTAGAGACCCTTGAAGACATGTGGATACAGAAGCTCCAGCCTTTTAATGATAAAGGATATAATAAGATAAAAATCCGCTGATTGTTTTGCTTGGCTTATCAGTTTTTATCTTTTGAAATAAACATACTTTATTTGTATTTTGTTATAATTTATAAACAGGCAAATCTTTATTTTAGCCTGTCCTGCATAAAAGCAACTGCCTCGCAATACTTAATCTTTCTAAGATCCTCCTGCAACTGTTCATGTTGTAATCGAATTATAAAGGCATATTGCTGAATAATTATTTATTAAGAAGGGGGAAATGTCTTATGAAGGATTTTAAAAATAAGGTTGCGCTGGTCACAGGAGCAGGTGATGGTATAGGACGCTCAATGGCACTGGCATTTGCAAGGGAAGGTATGAAGCTTGTAATCGTGGATATTAATCCGGATTCGCTGAAAGCAGTCGCTAAAGAGATCAGTGAAATCGGCGCTGAAGTAATGAGCAAAACCGTGGATGTCAGCGACAGGAAGCAGATGTTCCAGCTCGCCGAGGACGCTTACCAGGGTTTCGGCAAGGTCAACATCCTTTGTAATAACGCGGGTATCGGCGGCGGAGGCATGTTCGCTGAGATCAATCTTGAAGACTGGGACTGGATGCTCGGAGTAAATCTTTACGGTGTAATCTACGGAGTGCATTTTTTCCTTAGGCGTATGCTGGCTGCTAAGGAAGAATGTCACATAGTCAATACTGCTTCTATGGCGGGGCTGGCCGGGGGAGCATCATCAACTTATGGAGTAGCTAAATACGGTGTGGTTGCTTTGACTGAAGCTCTTAGTTATCAAACTCAAAATACAAATGTAAGTGTATCCGTTCTTTGCCCCGGATATGTAAAAACCAGTATCTTCAAAAATGTTGAAATACTCTCTGCGAAAAAAGAAGGTTTGTACCAGGTGCCCGATGAAAAAAAGAAGATTTACAAACCCTTTATCGAGAACGGGAAAAGACAGTTGGAAGCGGGAACCAGCCCTGATATTGTTGCCCAAATGGTGATCAATTCAATCCGGGGAAAACGATTGTATATTATCCCACATCCGGAATTTCTGCAATTCGCTGAAATCAGAATGAATACTATTATCACTCATGCGCAGGAACTTAGAGAAGCAATGAGTTCTCTGGATGCAGGTATTGATAGAAAAGATAATAAGACCTACACTCACCATTCCCCGGACTTTTCAATCTCTTATCCGGGCGACTGGGTTGAGCAGGAGCCTACTATCCTGAGGAAGTTCGACTTCAATGCGATCAGCCCTTTTGTGTTCCCGGATATGACTGTTGTAATCAATAATGCTCCGCCTGAAGGATTAAAGAACTCGATCAGTTCATTTTCCAGGCTTTTTTCAGATACCGCTGGAATGAAGAATGATATAATTTATGAAAAGCAAATAAGCCTGAAAGACGGGACACCGGCTATTGAAGGGGAAATTGAAATACAACGTTTCATTGGCGCAAGCAAGGCAGTTGTTCTGATCCTGAATGCGATACATGGGGATCAGCTTATCTCAATTCAACTGATATGTTTAAGCATTAAATATGATGATGAAATGAAGAAAAATCTCAGGGAGATCGCGTACTCGCTGAGTTTTGAATGATCGGTTTTGAAATGTGCATTATCTCTGTGGGCCGGACGCGCAGGAGCTTATTGGCCAGAATATCCTGCTATTTCTTTTTTGCGATCTCAGGCGCATGTTTAATATAAGGTTTGCCTGATACTAACATCCACAGGGAAACGCATAATATTCCTGTTATTATATGCAGAATACCAAGAACTGAAATCATATTGCCCCGGTTAAAAGAAACAGCAAACATACCGATGCTGCCTGTCAGAATTCCGAAGCAGAGTATCAGGGATGACGCAGACCCAGTGTCAGTATCCTGCTGTTCCAGCATAAGGTTTATGCCCGGAGGCCGCAGGGCGCTGAGGAATATAGAAGAAGGTACCATTGTGAGAGCGAATATAAAGGGATTGATATTGCCGAAAGTGTAAATCATTGTTCCGCTTAATATGACCAGAGCAAAGCTAGAAAGAATGATGGATCCTCGTTTAAATTTTTTAACCAGGGTTAGATATACAAATGGACCTGTCGACGCGAATATAGCGTTTATGGCAAAGAACAGGCTGTATGCCTGTTCACTTAAACCGAATCCGTTAATATATATATACGAGGATGAGGCTAAAAAGGCCATCATGGGTATGGGAAGAAATGAGAAAATAAGAAGAAGAGAGGCGAATCCCTGGTTTTTAAGCACTGTTCCCAGGCGGCCAAGTGTTTGAAGGACCGTTCCCTGGTGCCGGTTTATTATTGTTTCTTCCAGCATTATACCTATTATAATTGTTATGACACCGGTAAAAGAAAGCATCCAGAAGATACCCCGCCATGATGCGAATTGCAGTAAAAGAGCTCCCAGGCTCGGCGCTATTATTGGAATGATTACTACCATTGACTGGACTATCGCGAGTATGGATTCACGCCTGTGCCCGGAATAAATATCCTTTACAAGAGCTGTCGCTATCGCGGTGGGTGCGCCGCTTCCGATTGCCTGCAATACCCTGAATAATATGAGCTGGTAGATATTTGCCGCATGCGCGCACATGAAGCTTGATATTGTAAATATTGCAAGCCCGGTCAGCAATATGGGTTTGCGGCCGTATTTATCGCTTAGAGGGCCCCAGAAGAGAGTGCCGATCGCGAAGAAAATAAAAAATAATATCAATGTCAGGTTTACGAGATTTACAGGCGCGTTGAAATACGCGGCCATGTTCGGCAAGGCAGGGAGATAGAGGTCTGTGGCAAGAGGGATGAACGCTGTTAGAAAGACTATCAGCGCGACTATTCCTTTATCCCCGAGATATTTCTGTCTTGGCTTGGTGTTTATATGTTCAGTCTTCATTAGCCGGCTCCGGGTGCTATATTAAAACCTTACAGGTTAGAAACCCATTCCGCCCGCAGGGCGGTTCCGCTCAGAGAGCGGGAACAAATATTAGAGTAACTGTCAAAAGCTGTAAAATATGTTGTTTTAAAATTTAGTTACTCAGAAGACAGTAATGGTTGTATTTTCCGGTAATAATTTATATCAATAAGGGAGACTGTGATTATTATGTCAATTAGCTTTCAGGTTTTTCTTAATGCAGGAGTTGCCGGGACAGATGTGAAACACTTTTTAAATACAGGTATTACGACTCTGAAACGGAGGGGAAGGGTTTAAATGAGACAGAATTCGGAGCTTTTGGAGAAGTGAGAAACACATGGAGCCGGAAACCCGGGTTTGGCCCTGTGATCGGGCAGGAGGATTATATCATTAAACAATTTATGTATGTTATTATTTTTAAATCTGAGATTGCGCCATTTTCTGGTATTACCTTGAATTGACCAGACATCTCGCTGTTTAAAATATATAATTGAGATATTGATAACACAATGCACTGTAACCGGCGCATTCCAGTTTAAGGCGGAAGTTGTTTTTCATTGTTGGCACTATGCAAGTGAAAGCTGTACAGTGTATTTATCATTACTTTACAGGAGAAAAAAAATGAAACAAGGATTAAAAGTCCTTATGCTTGTGTCTGTTTTTTTGCTCGCAGGCAATCCGGTGTTTGCTGGAACTCTTTCGGCAGGTGTGCAGGGGTGGTATACTTTCTGGGATTCAGGGCTTGCGAAGATGAATACGCAGGCCTTGGAAAGCCAGTTAAAACGGGAAATGGACCAGGCTAAGGATGATTTGCCCGATTTTATTGATTATGACAGTCTTAAGGTCGGTGATCCTGAGAGCAAGGGCCCCTGCTTTGGCCCGGTGATTGCTTATGAAACCGGAGATAAAAAATGGCAATTCAGTTCAGCGATTATGTGGTTCGGGTTCTATACAACGAGCGTGGATTCATCGGTTATGGTTGAAGGGGATTTCCCGGTTGTAGGTACAGTAAAACGTCCGGTTGGTATAAACACAGAGCTTGAAATAGATTATAAGGAAATTGACCTGAGAGTACAAAGACTGTTTATGAATACGTTCGGCATATTCGCGGGTTATAAATATGAGGCATTTTCTTCGGAAGAAAAAGCTGATTATTCTGTTTCGTTTAACGGAGATTCCATGTCTGCTTCTCTTGATTTCAGTCTCGATTCGAATATGCACATGGTATATGCGGGCGCTGCATATATAAGGCCGTTTTTTCAGAAATTCATATTCAACGGGAATCTGGGTTTCGGTATTCCGTTTGCAGGCGGTGTGGAACAGGATATCAGGATAAGGAGTACTTTTTTTGATGATGATATTAAAAACAGCGGGGGCGAAATAAAGAGCGCTTATATGATTTTTGGCGAGATCATCATCGGGTATAAGTTAAGTGAAAATGTTAACCTGGAAGCGGGTTACCAGTATCGCAGGCTGAATGTAGAGGTTGAGAAAATAGATAGTAATGCTGACGGGGACGCTATTGACTCTGCTGAAGAGGTCGATGTTTTTCACGGGATAATTGTTTCTGCAACTTATCTGATCGATCTCTAAGAGAACACTGGTAATTCATTAAAAAGACGGATGACATGTTTGTTTATTGTCCGTACAGTAAGAAAATATTTAAAATAAAACCAGGTTATAAATCAATATCCAGGTCTTCAACTTCTTCGATGGTTGCAGGCTGCCAGGCAGGATTGTCGTCTTTGTCAAATATTCTCGCACGTACGCCTTCAAGAAAGTCGGGGTGGTGCATCATGAAGACTGCTGCTTTTAATTCGGTTTTGAATACGTCTTTCAAAGGCCTTTGTTCGTTATAGCGCAGAAGTTTGAGAGTAAGGGCCAGGGCAGTCGGGGATCTTTCGGGCAGGTTTTGAAAGACTTCGGCACATAAGACAGATTGATTTCTGCATTTTCGTAAAGAATCTATTATGTCTTTAACAGAGGTTTTTCCGGCAAAGTGTTCGGCTACCCAGTCATCAGTTTCAGGTTTTTGAGGGATATTGTTTATTAACAGGGAATTGAGCGGAGCAATGATCTCTGTTGCAGCCTGTTTTCTATCACAGGCCGGGTTCCCGTAAAAGTTTTGCACAAGGGCAATTGTTTTATCCATCTGGTTTCTTCTTACAAGTCTGGATGCTAAACCCAGTCGTACTGCTTCTGATCCGGGTATTTCATGCCCGGTCAGACCCAAATACTCAGGGTATCCAGCCGGGCACTTGGTAAACATCCAGCCGGTAGCACCTACGTCCGGGAAAAAGCCAATTTTAGTTTCAGGCATGGCTATGCGCGTGTCATCTGCTGCGATTACAATATCGGCTCCTGCGCAAAGACCGAGCCCGCCTCCCATGGTTATACCGTGGACCATGGCTATTACGGGTTTGGGGAAATTATGTATTTTAAGGCAAAGGTTGTATTCCTCTTCCAGAAAAGTACCGACCGGGGGGTTGCTCTTTGTCATTACTGTATGTGCCAGGGTCTTGATATCCCCGCCTGCACAGAATCCTTTTACCCCGTATCCATATAAGAGCACAAACCGGAACTGTTTTTCCGCTTCAGCTTCTTCAAGTGCATTGCGCATAGTTCGTACCATATTCAGTGTCAGACTGTTGATGGAATCCGGTCTGTTTAGTACAATAGCCATCATAGTGTGATTGCGGAGGACTATGACATTAAGTTCGGTATGGTCTGTTGGTTTTTCCATGAGAGGTGGCAGAAAGGCAGCTTAAAGATTTTTTTAATTTTAATCCGATTCCAGTATATCAATTACTTCTTTATCATCTACAGTTGTAACGAGCCCCAGTAACTTCTCTGCATGACTTTTAAGAGAATCGGATGTTGTTTCAACTTCTCCGGCGAGTGAAGCATTTTTTTGAGTTATTTCATTCAGATGGTCCATACTCCTGTTTATCTGGTTTACTCCGGATGATTGTTCTTCTGAGGCAAGAGCGATCTCCTGAACCAGGGAAGCTGTTTTCGCGATATTCGGCAGAATTTCCTTGAAAAGGGCACCTGTTTTTTCAGCTACAAGTACGCTTGACCTGACAAGGTCGTTTATTTCTTTGGCGGAATTCCTGCTGTTCTCAGCAAGTCTTTTTACTTCGCCGGCTACTATGGAGAATCCCTTGCCATGCTCGCCTGCTCTTGCTGCTTCGATTGCGGCATTGAGAGAAAGAATGTTTGTCTGGAAAGCGATGTCGGTAATTATTTTTATGTTTTCTTCGATCTTTTTCATTGCAGTAAGGGTTTCTTCCACTGCCTGGCCTCCTTCCCTGCTTTTAGTAAGAGTAGTCTGGGCCAGAGTGTCGGTCTGCTTCGCGTTGTCGGAATTCATGGAGATTGTACTGGCGACTTCTTCGAGGGAAGATGTTATTTGTTCCACACCTGCTGCCTGGTCGTTTGCCCCATTGCTCAGGAGTCGTGCTGCGGTATGTAGGTCGGATGATGATCCTGTCAATACATTGGAACTTTCGTGAATTTGTTTTAATACGTCATTTATTTTCTGCTGATTTTCATGGATTATTTTGCCTCGTTCAGCTATTGTTTGTTCCTTGAGAAAGTCATTCCTGATATAAACTTCAAGACTGTAATTGGCAAATATCCCGATTATATTAGCTGATACAAAGAAGAGTGTATTATTGATAATAATTGATCCGTCTGTACTCATATAACCCATCCTTAGCCTGTCATTTAACAGAACTTCCATAAGAATATAACCTATAGTAATTATTAATGCTGATCCGGTAGCATAGAAGAACCGCAGTCTTGAAAAAGCATAAATCCACATAATAACTAAAAGTATACCTGTGAAATAAAATTTGTTACCGGTTTCAGATTTTTTGGAAAACATAAGCATTATAATTACTCCGTATCCTAATATTACAGCAACAACAGTTAAAATAACCTGGTTGTATTTTTTAAAGAAATCTGAAAATGAAATGAATAGGCCTGCTATAAGTACAGGCATGATGATTGCAAAGCGTATGATCCAGGCTATATATTTTGTTTCAGGCAGCATTATTATATCCAGAACGCCATAGATACAATATAAAGAGATTGCCAGAATGAATGAAAATCTCATAATAAAGAGAGATTTACCAAGATAATAACTCTCGAACTTCTTTTCTGATTCAGTCTCGAAGCGTATCTTTCTTAATAATTCCATTTGGAGCTCCTTATATTTTTATTACAGGGCAGCGAAAAATTATTTTTATCAATAAAGTAATATTCTGGAACTGCACATAAACATACTCCTCCTGTGGCCTGAGGCTGGGATATACCGGATCATTCTATTCTGTTTATTGAGAAGTTGTTGTATTTAAACAGTTACCCGCTGAGGGTAATAATGAAATATATGGATTTACATAAATATTGATAAATTATATAATATAAAACAGATTATGTCAAGAGACATGATTCTATTTATAATAAAGTATACAGACCTGCACTTATCTGTTTTCTGATAAGGTACCGGCTTTTCCGGTTTTTTTATTTGACAAATTATCGATTGGCCCTTTATTGCATTAAGGATTCAGTAAACCGTGATCTTTTTAAAGAAGCTCCGTTTCATGTAAGAAGTTTGATTCAGGGGAAATATTGTTGGAGGAAATCCATATGAAAAGGCTTAGAACGTTCTGTATTGTTTTATACATAATATTATTATTTGTAAGTACTGTATTTGCCGAAGATGATAGTCTCGCCAGACTGACCCTAGGGGAAGACAAGTGGATAGCAGTGCATGGTCTTCTGCAGGTACAGGGATATACTCAGAATGAATACGATTCTTTGGCCGGGGAGAATGAAGGGGACGCAGTTTGGACCAGGGATTTTCAGGTCAGACGCTCTAGTCTTATTTTTAACGGGCAGGCTGTAAAGAATGTTGAATTTTTCTTTGGGACTGACTATGATTATGAAATTGAAGGTGAAGAGAACAGAGGTATCTTTATCCAGGATGCTTATATCAATTATAAGATTGCCAATGGATTTGAAATAGTCGTTGGACTTTTTCCGCTCCCTTTTATGCATCAAAACATGGAATCAGCGGCCAGTTTGCTTGGAGTCGACTATAATTCGCTTGTAATACCGCTCCGCAGTTCATTTGATAACTGGAGAGACGCTGGAGTCGAGTTAAGGGGGTTGCTGGGTAATATTTTCGATTACCGGGTCGGTGTTTTCCGCGGCCAGGAAAGGGATTTGCAGGGTACGGAGGAGACAAGTGATGATATAAATTCAACCAGCGCACCCCGTTTCTGCGGAAGGTTCCAGATGAATTTTCTTGATCCTGAAAACGGATTTTTTTACAGCGGTAATTATCTTGGAAGAAAAAATGTCTTTTCAATAGGCGGAGGCGTTGATTTTCAGGAACACGCGACAAGGATGGATGGAGATATCGAACATTATTTAGCATGGACCGGTGATTTGACAGTTGATTATAAAATAATGACCGACATGGTTCTTACTGTTCAGGGGGCTTATGTTTACGTTAATAATAATCCCGGCTCAAGCGTTAAGAGCCAGAACGGGTATTTCGGCCAGGTGGGTTTCCTGATCGATAATTTTCAGCCTGTTATAAAATATGAGTTTTGGGACGGAGATACGGAATATGGAGATGATATGAAAACTGCTTATCTGACCATGGGGTTGAATTATTTTATAAGTGGTCATAATGCAAATATAAAATTTGAATACCAAAATCCTATGGGAAAAGACAATAAGGATGTTTCCGGAGGGAAAAAGGCAACTCTTCAGTGCCAGATATTCATTTAACTGATTTCGTCTATCTTAATTGTTCTTTATGCGGATATTGTATTGTTCGGCTTATAATAACATGTTGGATATAGAAGAATAAGGACAGGTTTTTATGCTTTTTAAAATAATCTTTTTGTCTTGTTTTCTTTTAATGCCCGGGATGATGCATACAAGTTATGCAGGAATATATATTGAAGAACGGATAGAAACCAACCTTCCGGGAAGGGTCGTATCGGGAATAAAGAAGACATATTTTACAGAAAAAAAAGTGTTGATAATAGATCCATTTCTTTCGTCGCGGGTAATATACGATTTTGAAAATAATAAAGTATATCTTATAGATGATGTTAAAAAATATCTATCAACCACAGATGCGTCGGGGTTTGCCATTCCGATAAATGAAGAAATATTTGAACAGTTTCTCACTCTTAATGAGAAAGACCTCCACTCCAAAGAAAGCGGAAGCTGGCAGACTATAGGTGCTTATAAGTGTTTTGAAGTGGTTGTATATATTCCCAGGTTAGCATCTCTTTCCAGAATCTGGATAACAAAAGATATTAAATTACCAATAAGCCCATATATTTCATTTTTAGAAAAGAACAGTAAAGATATTATTTTAAAAAAGATAATGCCTGTTCTCAAAGAGAATGACGCATTTATAGTTTCTTATGTAATGACTATTGTCAGGCCAAAAGAACTGGATAGATATTTTAATGGCCGGCTTTTAAAAATATCCGAACAGGATATACCTGATGAACTGTTTAACCTGCCTGTGGATTATACTAAAGTGAGTCTTGAATGATCTTAAGCAAATATAAAAAAGTCCCTTCCTGACGGGAAGGGACTTTATCAGTAAAAATTTTAGCTTGCCTTTCTTTCTTCATCGTCTACAACTTCATATTCAGCATCATAAATTTTATCATTGTTGCCTTGATCCCCGGATGTAGCTGTTCTTTCTGTCGTGTCTTTCCATGTTCCTTCTGCTTGTCCTGCGGTATTCATTGGCTCACCCTGATTCTGCTGTGTATTGTTATACATCCTGGAAGCAAGTCCCTGTGATGCCTGTTCAAGTTTTTGCTTTGAGCTTTTTATGTTCTCAATATTACCTGATTCCATTGACTGACGAAGTTCGGAAATCAGACTTTCAATTTGAGATATTTCAGAAGCGTCAATGTTATCAGCATTTTCTTTTAACAATTTTTCCAGTGAATAGATCAATGTGTCGGCTTCATTTTTTGTTTCAGCCAGTTCCCTGGCTTTCCTGTCTTCGTCCGAATGTGTCTGCGCATCGTTTACCATCCTGCTTATTTCGTTTTCGGACAGGCCGCCCGAGGACTCGATTTTTATTTGCTGTTCTTTCCCTGTGCCCAGGTCTTTTGCTGAAACATTAACGATGCCGTTAGCGTCAATATCAAAAGCAACTTCAATCTGCGGCAGGCCTCTCGGAGCCGGATTTATTCCCACAAGCTCAAAGCGGCCCAGTGTCCTGTTGTGGATCGCCATTTCTCTTTCACCCTGCAATACGTGTATTGATACTGCCGGCTGGTTATCGTCAGCGGTTGAGAATATCTGACTTTTCTTTGTAGGGATTGTCGTATTTCTCTCGATCAATTTAGTCATAATCCCGCCGAGGGTTTCAATTCCAAGAGATAACGGGGTAACGTCCAGTAAAAGAACATTATTGACTTCGCCTGTAAGAACGCCTCCCTGTATAGCAGCACCAAGGGCCACGACTTCGTCCGGATTCACACTCTTGTTGGGTTCTTTGCCGAATACTTTTTTTACGAGACTTTGTACAATCGGTATTCTCGTTGAACCTCCTACTAGAATTACTTCGTCAATATCACCTGCACTAAGCCCGGCGTCCTTTAAAGCATTCAGACAAGGTTTTTCCGTGGATTTAACTAATTCCTCGATCAGTTGCTCAAGTTTGGATCTGCTGAACTTTAACAGCATGTGTTTCGGACCATTCTGGTCAGCAGTAAGGAATGGAATATTCACCTCAGTTTCCAGTTTGCTTGAAAGTTCTGTCTTTGCCTTTTCAGCGGCTTCCTTAAGTCGTTGAAGGGCCATTTTATCTTTTGAAACGTCAATTCCGGTTTCTTTTTTGAATTCACTAATGAGCCACTCCATTATTTTCTGGTCAAAGTCATCTCCACCAAGGTGAGTGTTGCCGTTGGTTGACTTTACTTCAAAGACCCCGTCTCCTACTTCAAGTATGGAAATATCGAATGTGCCTCCGCCAAGGTCATATACAGCGATCTTCTCGTTCTTACTCTTCTTGTCAAGGCCGTATGCAAGGGCCGCTGCAGTAGGTTCATTGATGATCCTTTCTACTTCAAGGCCTGCGATTTTACCCGCGTCTTTAGTGGCCTGCCTCTGTTCATCATTGAAGTAAGCAGGTACGGTAATTACAGCTTTGGTGATTTTTTCTCCAAGATAATCCTCGGCAGTTTGTTTCATTTTTTGCAATATTCTGGCGGATATTTCCTGAGGAGTGTATTCACCGTCGATTACTTTTATTTTTAGTCCTCCGCCTGTATCTTTAACTATCTTATAAGGAACGATTTTAATATCTTCAGCAATTTCATTATATCTTCTGCCCATGAACCGTTTTACGGATCTTATTGTATTTTCCGGATTTGTAATTATCTGGTTTTTGGCCACCTGGCCGACGAGACGTTCACCTTTATCAGTATAAGCAACTATTGAAGGAGTAGTTCTCTGCCCTTCGGAATTTTGAATAACTATTGGTTCACCTCCGGACATAACTGAAACAACCGAATTTGTTGTTCCAAGGTCAATTCCTATTGTTTTGCTCATTGTATGCCTCCCTGTTGCATGTATTTAGCAAATTAAAATTATATCTTAAACCGTTTTTCCGATTGGAAAACGGTAAACAATATTTTTAAATTTTATTAGCACTCTATATAGTAGAGTGCTAATAATCTATAATTATATTAGTAAATAATGACGAAAAGGTCAATAATGTAGGTTAAAAAAAGTTAATATACTCCAAATTAACTGACGTTTTGTTATAAATATTGCTGTTGTATTACTAAAACTACTTGTTTTTAATTTTATCTGAAAGATTACCCTGAATTCCTTTTAAAGCGGCTTTGAAACGGAGGGGAACTGAAGAGAATACGAAGCTGAAACGGTTTCGGAACGGAGGGGAGCAGGATTATTGTGCTATTTATCCTGGAGGCAGGGCGATAAATCCGGAAAAAAATGAATGCTTGATAGTTATTTATAAAATAATAATTTTAAGTATTATTTTTTTAATTTGAATTATTAAATCGCTTGTAAAAAAATACTATTCATTGATTAACCAAAAAATTATTTACAAAATCTTTACAAATCCATTATTTAAATTTTGCATTTAAATTCTTAAGTAAAGGGAACATTCATGGAATTTTTTTTCTTTGCTGTAATATTACTTCTGATTCTTGCAGTGATGGATCTTGTTGTCGGGGTTAGCAATGATGCTGTTAATTTTTTAAATTCTTCAATAGGTTCGAAGGTTGCTCCTATTAAGGTAATAATGATCATTGCCAGTTTCGGCATTATTGCCGGAGTTACTTTTTCAAGCGGAATGATGGAGGTAGCCAGGAAGGGCATTTTCCATCCGCAGTTTTTCCAGATGAATGAAATAATGATAATCTTTTTGGCGGTTATGATTACTGATATTTTACTTCTTGATCTCTACAATACATTCAGCCTTCCGACGTCGACTACAGTATCGATTGTTTTTGAACTGCTCGGTGCCGCAGTAGCGGTCTCGCTAATAAAGATCAGCAAACTCGGTGAAGCCTATAGCGCTCTCGGGGAATATATAAATTCAAGCAAGGCATTGATTATCATTTCCGGTATTTTATTATCTGTTGTGATCGCGTTTATTGCGGGTGCAATAATACAATTTATTTCCAGAATTATTTTCACGTTTGATTATAAATCGCGGTTAAAACGTTACGGTGCAATCTGGGGCGGACTGGGTTTGACGATGATCATATATTTTATATTAATCAAAGGCGCAAACGGTGCTTCGTTCCTTACGCCCGAAACTCTGGAGTGGATAAAAACACATACATTATTAATCATGCTTTTCAGTTTCGCCGGTTCCGCTCTAATACTGCAGGCATTGCTTCTTTTCAGCAGCTTAAATGTTTTAAAAATAATAGTATTGATCGGTACTTTTGCTCTTGCTATGGCATTTGCAGCCAATGATCTTGTGAACTTTATAGGTGTGCCCCTTGCAGGCCTGACTTCTTTTAAAGTGGCTTCATTAACAGCCAATCCTTTAACCGCTACAATGGAGGCTCTCCGGAATCCGATACATACGAATACGGGTTATTTGCTTATCGCCGGGATTATTATGGTGCTGACTTTATGGATATCAAAAAAAGCGAGATCAGTAACAAAAACGGAAGTGAGCCTTGGAAGCCAGGACGAGGAAATAGAACGTTTCGGTTCTTCCCCTTTGTCACGGTCTATTGTTCGCATGATGACTTCTTTTTTTGAAACAGTGAAATTTATTATTCCCCGTTCATTGCAAAATAAAGTATCGGAAAGGCTTGATATTAAAAGATATAGTCCTGATGCTTCCGGGAAAAAGGACACGGGTTCTTTTGATCTGATTCGCGCATCGGTTAATCTTATGGTAGCAAGTGCAGTTGTCTCGTTTGCCACATCACTTAAACTTCCGCTTTCAACAACTTATGTAACGTTCATGGTGGCTATGGGGTCTTCTCTCTCTGACCAGGCGTGGGGCAGGGAGAGCGCGGTATTCAGGGTTGCTGGGGTGCTTATTGTAATAGGCGGCTGGTTTCTGACTGCTATTATGGCCTTTACATTTGCTCTTGGATTTGCCTATCTTATTTATTATTTTAGATTTCCTGCTGTTATCATTCTTCTCTCTGTTTCTATTCTGATCATATGGAGAAATCATCATGTACATAAGCAAAGAGAAAAGGATAAAGATGAAATTGATGTATTCAATCTGAGAAAGATAAACGACGCAGATTATGCTGTTAAAGTCTCTTTTGAACATAGTGCATATTTTCTTAAAAAGATCAGGTCAGATCTCGATCTGTGTTGTGATGCTTTATTTTGTCATAGCAGAACAAACCTTAAACCTTTGAGGAAAGAGACTAAAAAAATCCAGAGATGGGCGAATATTATTATAGCCAATATGTTTAAAACATTGCGCTTGTTGCATAAAGAGGACATTGAGACTACTCAAAAATATGCTCAGATTATTAATACTATTCAGGAAATAGCAGAGAGCCACAGGGACATAATAATGCGTTCCTATACTCATATCGACAATAATCATAAGCCCCTTCTGAGGGAACAGGTCGCAGAGCTCCAGGACATATGGAATCAGTTATCCGTGCTTTTGGATAATGCGATTGAAATTCTGCTTCAGGAAAGGATAGCGTTTCACCCGGCCATCAAAGAGATCAATGCTGAGATAAACCGGCATGTTAAGGAATATGACAGAATGCAAATCCGCAGAATTCAAAAAGAAACTTCCAAAACAAGACTCAGTATATTATACTATGGCAAGATGGGCGATTTTCGGAAAATCGCGAATAATACTGTTAAATTGATGGAAGTATTCGAGGAATCATTTCCGTTATCCCAGACCAGGCGAAAGGGGAAGAGCAGTAATTAGGAAAAATGATATACAGAATATATTCAGACCCGTTGCCTGCAGATTTCAGGCCGCGCTATGAATAATTCATTTATAATAAAATAAAAAATGAAAAGGCTGAACAAACACTATCTGTATGATAATCTAATAAGCAAACTATTCTTTATTATAGGATTGTCATGCCTTTTAGTTCTCTTTTTAATAATGTTATTTTTGTTCAAGGAAGGAATCCCGATTATTAAAGAGGTAAATATAATTGATTTTTTATTTGGTACAAGCTGGTATCCTACAAGTGCAAATCCCAGGTTTGGGATATTCCCGTTGATCACAGCTTCAGTCGCAATTACCCTGTTAGCCTCTTTGATAGCAATTCCATTCAGTATTTCTATAGCAATCTATATTTCCGAACTTGCAGGAAAAAGATTGAGAGAAGTAATAAAACCAATGATTGAAATTATTGCTTCTATTCCTTCTGTGATTATTGGATTTTTCGGAATGGTCGTAGTGGCTCCTTTTTTACAAAATACTTTTAATCTCGATACAGGGCTTAATTTATTCAATGCCTCATTGATGCTTGCATTTATGGCTGTTCCGACAATAGCAAGTATATGCGAAGACGCTATCTCGTCTGTTCCCAGTGACCTTAAAGAGGCTTCCTATGCTTTGGGTGCTAACAGGTGGCAGACAATATTTCATATCACCATACCGGCATCGCTCTCCGGAATATGGACAGCCATAATCCTTGGCATATCAAGGGTTATCGGTGAGACTATGGTTGTGTTAATGGTAGCCGGTGGATCAGCAGTGATCCCGACGTCTATTTTTGATTCAGTAAGGCCGCTTACATCTAATATTGCAGCGGAAATGGCAGAGGCTGCTGTAGGCGGGGCGCATTATCATGCACTTTTTGCTATTGGTATTGTGCTCTTTGTAATTACCTTTGTTTTTAATATAATTGCCGACCATTTATCCAGAAAATACAAGTTCAGGGAAAGCTGATAAAGGGATTTGAGTTCTGAATAGCATGGGTGTATTTCTCAGACAATAATCAGTCAAACAGCCCTCTGCTAAAAAGAAAAAATATACGGAAAATCATGAAATTCAATAAACAGATCAATAAGCAGATTACAGAAAAGATAATGTTCATTCTCATTAGACTATTGTCTTTTGTAATTATTTTATTTTTATTATTTATGTTGGGATATATTTTTGTAATGGGATATAAGGCTTTATCCTGGAACTTTATTACTCAGCCACCAATGAATGAGATGACCGAAGGCGGGATATGGCCGGCATTGGTCGGCACGTTATATCTTATACTGGGTTCGTCATTTGTATCAATACCTATCGGTGTAATAACCGCTATTTATCTTACCGAATATGCCAGGAGTGAAAAGGTTGTAAGGGCAATAAGATTGGGAGTAAATAATCTCGCCGGTGTTCCTTCGGTTGTGTTCGGACTTTTCGGGCTTACTTTGTTTGTAATATATCTGGATTTCGGAGTATCGGTTCTGGCCGGGTCTCTTACTTTAGGTGCGCTGAATTTGCCTGTAATTATTCGGTCAACTGAAGAGGCTCTCATGACGGT
>CAZVYR010000005.1:26628-34917 GCA_964631555.1 uncultured Leptospirales bacterium | reverse complement strand
CCCCATTGTAACAACAACCCAGATAAATACCGATATAACGCCAATAGCTTGAGTTCCGAGAAGCTTTAATCCTCCGCCGTGAAAAAGACCGTTGATACCTTCACCGGCGTACTTTGCTTCAGCAAACAATCCAACGAGTAGAGTGCCGAGAGCACCACATACACCGTGAACGGAAATAGCGCCGACAGGATCATCTATTTTTAATACGAAGTCAAAGAATTCGACTGCCATAACAACGACGATACCTGCAATAAGACCTATAATAATAGAACTTAACGGAGAGACCGATGCACATCCTGCGGTTATTGCGACAAGTCCGGCAAGTGCGCCGTTCAAGCTCATTGAGACATCGGGTTTGCCGCTTTTAATCCAGATCGTGATCATTGCCGCTATTGAGCCTGCTGCTGCCGCAAGATTGGTGTTGACTGCTATAAAACCGATTGACAGGTTTTCACCGGAAACAGTGCGTCCAGGGTTGAATCCGAACCATCCGAACCAGAGAATAAACACGCCTAAAGCTGCTAAGGGTATGTTGTGGCCAGGGATTGCCTTCGGCTTCTTGTCAGCTCCATATTTGCCTATTCTTGGTCCAAGGAAAATAGCTCCCATCATAGCTGCCCATCCGCCTACTGAATGAACGACTGTAGATCCGGCAAAATCGATGAAACCTAACTTTCCCAGCCAACCGCCGCCCCATATCCAGTGACCGGATATCGGGTATATGACGGCAGAAATAACTGCACTGTAAAGTAGGTAAGAAATAAACTTTGTTCTTTCGGCCATTGCCCCGGAAACAATTGTAGCGGCGGTAGCGGCAAATACACACTGGAAAAGCCAGAAAGCATATTCCCATAATCCACTGCTGTCCGCGGTGCCAGCATGCGAAAGTAAGAATTTTGAGCTACCTATAAAACCGGCTATGGAATCTCCGAACATAAGTCCGAAACCGAGAATGAAAAACACTATTGAACCAACGGAAAAATCCATCAGGTTTTTCATTAGAATGTTACCTGCATTTTTTGCTCTTGTAAAACCGACTTCTACCATTGCGAATCCGGCTTGCATGAAGAATACAAGAAAGGCCGCTACAAGGGTCCAGACAACATTTATTGGTTGTATAACTGGTGCCGATCCTTCTTCAGCATACAGTGCTGCTGACGAAGCCAATAGGAAAAAGAGCGTCATTAACTTTGAGATACGTTTCATTTGAACCTCCTTTGAGTGATAAATTATATAGTTATATAAAGCAAATTTTGTGCCAATTTATAGTAAGACAGAACAACTATGTGTTTGTTAACAATGGTGTAATAATTATTTAATTATTTGGTTCGTTATGAGGAAGAAATTCTGTTGAAAGTTAAAAAGAAGATCATTCTTATACTTAGATAGCCAGGATTTTACAAGGAAAACGTTTAGAATATAAGGTTTAAAGTTACAAAAATGTATCGGTTAAATAATCTGGGTACAAAATTGTATTTTTTTTCTGATAGTAAACAAGATTGAGGTTTCTATTGCAGGATAATTTCAAGGCCTGTTATTAAAATGTTTAATGTATCTATGGTGTTTTTATAATAAGAAGTAAAAGAAATAAAAAAGGCTTTACATAAAAAATCGTAATTACTTTTAATTACAAAGGTACGGGAGAGATGCCAGAGTGGTCGAATGGGACGGTCTCGAAAATCGTTGAGGGGTTATCTCCTCCGAGGGTTCGAATCCCTCTCTCTCCGAGTGTTCTTTTGTTTTTTAAAGATATCTATTAACCATGCTTTAATATAAGGAATAACGTCCTTCTTAATTAAGGCTGGAGACAAAGGCCGGCGAGATAGCTCCGGGCATTTGTTCAGTGAAGTTTATTCATCATAATGTTTGTTGGTTGTACAGTTCATATATTATAATTTTGTTGATTGACAAAACATGTAATTTTCAATCAATTTGATTTATCCGACAGGAGAGGTGTCTGAGTGGCCGAAGGAGCACGGTTGGAAACCGTGTGTAGCGAAAGCTACCGAGGGTTCGAATCCCTCCCTCTCCGAAATCATTATTGCGACCTATTCAATAGATCTTTTTTTTAAATCCAGTACATAATAAAATTATACGAAAAGAATCTTCATTGATAACGAGTTCCAATTAAATTCTGCCTTAATTAAAGAAAGTAAAGATGGGTTATCAGGTAATTGCCAGAAAATGGCGTCCGCAAACATTTGATGATATTGTTTTTCAGGAGCATATATCAAAGACTGTCAGGAACAGCATAAAGTCAGGGCGGATTTCTCACGCTTACCTCTTTTCCGGCCCCAGGGGGGTAGGCAAAACCACTATGGCAAGGGTGCTTGCCAAAGCATTGAACTGCCTTTCAAGTGAAACTCCTACTGACAATCCCTGCGGTATTTGCGAGAACTGTGTCGAGATCAGGGACGGTTATTCGTTTGATGTAATTGAGATTGACGGGGCATCCAACAGGGGTATTGATAATATAAGGGAGCTTAGGGAAAATGTCAATCTTGCTTCGGTTAAGACAAGATATAAAGTTTATATAATTGATGAAGTTCATATGCTGACAAAAGAGGCCTTTAACGCGCTGTTAAAGACTCTGGAAGAACCTCCCAGCCATGTTGTTTTTATATTTGCCACTACTGAAATTCACCGTATACCTGAAACCATACTTTCAAGATGCCAGAAGTATTTTTTCAGAAAAATACCGGTGGATGTAATAACAGCACACCTGGAAAAGATCGTTGACAGCGAGGGTTATAGTATCGATAAGGCTGCACTTTATCCTATTGCCAGAGCAGCCGAAGGCTCTATGCGCGATTCCCAGTCTTTGCTTGACCAGGTTATTTCTTTTTCGGATGGTGCTGTTGATGAAAAAGATACTCTTTCCATTCTCGGGATTGTTTCTCTTGACAGCTATCTGAATTTGTTGAATTTTATTGCAGACTTTGACCGGGTTAAGCTTATTGACGAGATTGATAATATTATTTCTCTCGGTATTGATATTCCGAGATATGTTTCGGGCTTTATCGATATTATCAGAACCCTTAGGCTGATTTGCAATGGTGTTGTTTTAAAGGATATACTCGGTTTTTCTGATGAAGAGATATCGAAGTTAAAGAGCGCCGGGGAGAGATTTTCGGATGAGGAATTGAGTTTGATATATTCTCTAACTGTTGATCTGCAGTATAATCTTCGTTTTTCCACAAGTGAGAGGATAAGCCTTGAGATGGTGCTTTTGGATATGGTTAATTTAAAGAGAAGCCCATCCCTGGCTTCAATCCTGAAAAAATTGTCCGGGACTTCAAATATGGAAATATCTTCAGTATCCGGAACTGACAGTAAAAAACCGGATGATGAGGACTCCGCTGTTGAGAATATTAAAAGCCTTTTCCATGGAGAAATTGTAAAATAGTACAGATAAGGGTTGCCTGTATTACGGGGAGATCGTTTTTTGTTTTTCTTAAAGAAGACTTTAATACGGATATGAAACGGAGGGGAACGGGTTTAATCATCTTTAAGGTGCTTGTTTTTAATAATTATGAGTAATCTTTTGTGTAAAATACATGTGCATAATTTATCTTTTTTCTTCGTTTTTGTGTCCTTCATGTAAGCAATGGATTTTTACTGGTAAATGAGTTCCTGGGTTATAAAGCTTAATTTCCTCCTGGTATATGATATTATGTTAAAATTTTTAAAATAATATCTCCTGTATTAATATTGAATTGACATTATGAAACTGACTGTTAATATCTTCGGTTTACATTTGAATAATATATGGAATATATTTGAAATCTAATGAGCTTTGTCACTCCGGGTAATAAGTAAAAAAATGACCAAACCTCTAATTATACAAAGTGATAATTCACTGCTTCTTGAAGTTGATAATCCTGAATTTGAAAACGTAAGGGACTTGATATCTCCTTTTGCCGAGCTTGAGAAGAGCCCTGAACATATTCATACGTATCGCATCTCACCTCTTTCGTTATGGAATGCTGCTGCGTCGGGTCTTGAAGTTAATAAGATTATTGATACGCTTGTTAAGTATTCCAGGTATGATATTCCGAAGAATGTTATTACAACTGTTAAAGAGCAGATGAAGAGATATGGCCTGCTGCAGTTAGTACTGGAGCAGGGAGAGTTGCGGCTGATCTCCCGTGATTCATTGCTGGTAAGCGAAATTCTTCACGATAAGAAGATGGAACCTTTTATTGAGAAACGCATTGATGACCTGACACTCCAGATCAGGTCCAATTTACGGGGCCATATTAAACAGGCCCTGATTAAGAAGGGATTCCCGGTGCAGGACCTGGCCGGGTATGAAGACGGGGATCCGTGTACTTTTGAGCTGCGCAGTCAGTCGCTGAATAATAACGAACCTTTTGTTATGAGGGATTACCAGAAGAGCGCTATCAGCGCTTTTTACAGGGGGGGAGGTAAGGAAGGCGGCAGCGGAGTAATTGTTTTACCGTGCGGAGCAGGTAAAACTGTTGTGGGCATAGGTATTATGAGCCTTCTGGGTACAGAAACCCTGATACTGGTAACGAATACTGTCGCGTTAAGGCAGTGGAAGGAGGAGCTGCTTGATAAAACCAACCTGGAACCTGAGACGATCGGAGAGTTCTCCGGTTCAAAGAAAGAGGTCAAACCGATAACTATTGCTACATATAATATTATGACTTACCGGAAAGATAAAAAAGAAGACTTTGTTCATTTCGGGTTATTCAGTTCCAAGAACTGGGGTCTTATTATTTATGATGAGGTTCATCTTTTACCTGCGCCTGTGTTCAGAATGACTTCTGAGATACAGTCCAAGAGAAGGCTGGGATTAACCGCTACTTTGATCAGGGAAGATGGTATGGAAACGGATGTTTTCAGTCTTATCGGCCCAAAGAAGTTCGATATTCCATGGAAGACGCTGGAGAAGACGAACTGGATTGCAAGCGCTCTCTGCACTGAGGTAAGAGTTGAATTTGACCAGGAGACAAGGTTTAAATATTCAATTGCGGGTGAGCGGGAGAAATTCAGAATTGCATCCGAGAATGAAAGAAAGTTTACGATAGTGAAAAAGATTACAGAGTACCATAATGATGCCAGTATTTTGATTATCGGGCAGTATTTAGACCAGTTGAGAGCTCTTAAGGATTTGTTCAAGTATCCTATTATAACAGGTAATACTCCTGTTTCAGAGCGTGAAGATCTGTATTCCAGATTCAGAAGAGGGGAGATAAAAAGGCTTATTGTTTCCAGGGTTGCAAATTTTTCAGTTGATCTTCCTGATGCTAATGTGGCAATCCAGGTTTCGGGAACGTTCGGTTCCCGCCAGGAAGAGGCTCAGAGGCTTGGCAGGATATTAAGACCGAAGGCTGGTGAGAACAGGGCATATTTTTACACGTTAATCTCTTCAAACAGCATTGAAGAGAGGTTTGCCCAAAACAGGCATCTCTTTTTAACCGAAGAGGGATATGAATATACAATTTTGAATGAAGAAATGTTTGATGAAAGATTCTGATCTTCGTATGTTCTGCTTTAAATTTTTTCTGCGGGTTTTATTGCCGCTCGTATTCTTTCTTATAATCGTTTTTCAGCCTTCTTTGTATTCATCCAATCTTGAATTGATCCTTTTAACATCGGATAAAGGCCTGCTCGTTTCGGAGGATGGCGGCAGTTCCTGGAAGGGATTTAACCATGGGCTATCTTACGGCCTGGTGCCTTTAAAGATATTGAGCGGGGAATCCGGGAGCTTGTATCTTCTTACTGACAGCTCAGGTATTTTCAGGTTCAATAGAATAAAAAATATATGGGAGGATATCAATTCCGGGCTCTTTCTGGCTCCTTCTTTTCTTGCGAAGACGGCTGAATACAGGGATATTTCGGCATTTTCAGTACTGGACAGGGGTTATGGGGAAGAATTGATTCTCGCGACCAGGCATAGTGTTTTCCGGAAAAGAAAAGATAGCGCATGGAAGAGAATAAGCGTATTTTCGCAGGAACGATATTATACAGCGTTTGCTTTTGGCCAAGACGGGTTTATTTATGCAGGTACGTCGTGCAATGGTTTATTCGTTTATTATAAGACAGGATTAAAAAATATCTCCGGCAATCTTCCGGGGGAAGCATATTCAAAAGACAGGTTTTTTTATGAGGAGATCTCGAAAATCGCAACTGGAGAGACCCCGGGTACCATTTATGCTGGTTTGAACTTTGGGGGTGGTGTATATAGCTCGACGGATAACGGGAGATCATGGGGATCTCTTAAACTTCCTATAGCATCAGGCTCGTTTTATGATATTCATGATCTAAAGGTTTGTAATGACTCTTTGTTTGTATCAACAGAGAAAGGAATTTACAGAATGGACAGGAGCCGTAAATGGTATTTAGTATACTCAGATAATTTTTTAAACCTGGCCATGAATAAAAGCAATTTGTCCGTGCTAATAATCAATAAGTCCGGCGCTGCACCGCCGTTGTTTTATAGACTGAATGAATTTATTCCTGGAAAAAACAGAGATTTGATCAGCAAACCAGGGAACAGGAAGGCAATATATGTGAACAGCTATTCTATAAACAGGAATTTATTTTCTTATATTGAGACAATAAAGAAGTGCGGTTTAAATTCTATTGTAATGGATATGAAGGATGACTGGGGTGATATATGTTTTAATACGCGGAATAAGACTGCACATGAGATTGGGGCTGTTAAGAAATATGTGGATGTGGAAAGAGTAATAAAAGTTCTGAAAAAGAATGATATATATGCGATCGCAAGAATAGTGGTTTTTAAAGATAAGCGTATTTATCAAGCATTTAATTCAAAATATGCTATCTGGGACAAAAAAAAGAATGAACCGTGGAAGGGAAACGCGCGGGAGTACTGGAATGATCCTTATTCCGATTTTGTGAGGAATTATAATATTGAGATTGCAGTAGAGCTTCGGGAAGCCGGGTTTGATGAGGTACAGTTCGATTATATTCGTTTTCCTTCAGATGGGCCTATTGACAGGTGCTTTTACAGGTTTAAAAAAGATACTGATGTATATAAGTCCGAGATTCTCGAGTATTTTCTAAGGGAAGCAAAAGACAGGATCGATATTCCTCTCTCAGTTGATATTTATGGTTTTAATACCTGGTTTCGGTTCGGCAATATAATAGGTCAGGATGCCGGGAGGTTTGCCAGAATTGTTGATGTTCTGTGCCCGATGATATATCCTTCTCATTATGGGAGGGAGTTTTTTGCAC
Organism: uncultured Leptospirales bacterium; assembly: GCA_964631555.1. Taxonomy (GTDB): domain Bacteria; phylum Spirochaetota; class UBA4802; order UBA4802; family JAFGDQ01; genus CAZVYR01. The sequence continues at coordinate 27,687 of CAZVYR010000005.1, read as the reverse complement.
GTTTTAAGGGAAATGAAAGGCCGTACAGGATTGTTCTTGATAACTCAATAAGAGCCTGGAAGATCACTATGGGTAATTCTGTTTTACGTCCTTATATTCAGGCATTCAATTACCTGTCGCCGGGCTGGGGGCCGGATTATATCAGGGCACAGGTTAAAGCGGTCAGTGACAGCGGGTGCAACGGGTATACTTTCTGGAATGCCGGTGGCAAGTACGGCATGGTTGAAAAAGCAATGTCCATTAACCACAAGTAAAAATTTTTGTATTAATTTGCGTCAGGATATTTTTGTCTGATCGATTCCAGAAGATCCAGCGATTCAAAAAATACTTCCACCAGTTCCGGGTCAAATTTTTTTCCGGACTGATTTTGTATTTCATTTAAAACATCTTTTTTATCCCATACATCTTTGTAAACTCTTTTTGATGACAATGCGTCATATACATCGGCAATAGCAACAACTCTACCGTAAATTGGAATTTCTTCACCCTCTAACGGGACTGTTTTTCCGTGTGGGTCTATTTCAATTGGATCCCCGGTATTGATATTTATCCGCCCCGGATAACCCGATCCGTCCCAGTTCTCATGGTGAGTAAGTGCTACGATCGCGGCTATTTCGTCGAAATCCGATTGGATGTCGCCAAGAAGCATGGCCCCTTTGGTTGTATGAGTTTTCATTATTTCATATTCGTCCTCTGATAAGCGGGATGGTTTTTTAAGGATAAGATCTGAGATTGCCACTTTACCTACATCATGAAGCATCGCAGCCATTCTAAGTGCGTCCTTGTTCCTGTCTATTTCCTCTTTGGCGAGATTATTACGATGGGCCCATCTTTCGTATAATTCGACTGCGTAAGTTGCAACGCGGTTTACATGAGCGCCTGTCTCTTTCGGATCCCGGAGTTCAGCCATGCTTATCATCCTAAGGAGCAAGGCACGCGTCATTTGGGCTCGCTGCAGGACGATACTTGCGGAATTTGCAAAGTGCTGGATGAATGGTTCATCGGATGAAGAGAACGGTACAATATTATCATTTTCATCTTTTGAATTGATGATTTGTA
>CAZVYR010000005.1:23459-26528 GCA_964631555.1 uncultured Leptospirales bacterium | reverse complement strand
GATGAAGAGAACGGTACAATATTATCATTTTCATCTTTTGAATTGATGATTTGTAAAACTCCGATTATTTCCCTCCGGTTGTTCTGCATTGGTACTGTAAGAACTGATTTTGTTAGATAATTTGACTTTTTGTCATATGTAGAATCAAAGTGATATGAAGTTTTTTGATCTATTGCATAAACATCCGGAATATTCAATACTTCACCGGTGCGTGCAACGTATCCGGCAATCGAATCTGTGTTAATAAGAACTTTGAAAGAAGTATATGGTAATTTTTGACCCGGAGGAAGTTCTTTTTGTTTTGTATCATTTTGTGAGTTGCTGAATATCAGGTAATCTTTTTTACAAATGTATATTGATCCTGCGTCAGCATTAACGAATTTCCTTGCCTCAAGTAATATTCTTTCCAGAAGCATATCCATATCCTGAATTGTGTTGAGTTCAGTACCAAGCATGATTATTTCATTTAGTCGTTCAGCTTGAGTTTTCATTTTTAATTCCTTAATTATATATTCTGTTTAACTTATAATAATATTGCATTAATTTGTTTCAAAGGGAAAGGTAAAAATAATATCTTTTCAGTAATTTTAAGATTTACTTTAATAGTAAAATTGTCGGTTTTTAAACCCTGATTATTAAAATAAATATTGGTTGCAGTGTCGTGTATGGGATTAAAAATAATTAGGTAAATAATATATGCAAACTGATTATAAATATATTTTATATTTTGTACTTGCATTTTTTATATCAATTTGTCTAATATGTGTTTGTTTTTATTATTTTGTACATAATTATATTTTTTCATATTTTAAATTTAGAAATATATTGTTTTTTTAAAAATTTAATTAATATATTTGTGTATTAGTAATAATATCTATTGAATCCACAGTCAGGTATACTGAAAGTAACGGATATTTTAAATTCTGTTGGAAATTAGTGTAAGTTTATATATCTATAATTCCTCAAAACAGCATATACAATTTATAAAATATATTTTATTCTCGATAATTTTTGTTTAAGTATAATCCGGTAAACAATCGATTCAATTATTGAACTGTTTCTGGTTTTATATCTGGATCAATAATAAATATATTTGAGGTAAGAAAGATAGTATGAGCAGGGAGTTGCAGGAAAGAGCGGATAAAATTACTGAAGAACTTAAAGAGGCCCTGATCCCGCTCAGGTATGAGATTAAGAAATTAAAAAGTATTCATAATGCTGAAGTAATTAAAATTATCAAATAATTTATTAAACGGACAAAATTTTATTTTTTCCGTCAATTTGAGCCGGCGTATTAATAATTAATTGGTGCAGTGGTGCCTTATATCCAATGCATCCCTAGGAAGAAACCCTTTTATTGAAAAGTTACGATTTAAACCTGCAATTTGTTTGGTCAGATTTTTTAATATTTTACTTTTCGAAAAAATCTAATCAATAATTATATAATTGAGCCTGATGTTTGTAAGTACGCAGATCATCGCTTTTATGGAAATTTATTACAATTGAGGTGTAAGGATGCTAACAAAAGGGCATAGGCGCAAACAACAGATCATTGATACAGCCAAAGTCATGTTTATTGAATATGGCTTTCAGAGCACACACATCGGTAAAGTTTGTGAAGAGTTAAATATTGCACGCGGAACTGTTTATCAATACTTTGGAAATAAACGGGAGATATTATATGCAATTCTTGAATCAGTTGAAGAAATTATAGATGATATTCTGGATTCTGATGATTTAAAAGACTTTTTAAAGACTGAACCTTCTCAGAAATCCTTGTTAAAATATATTAACCAGAGAATTACGTCTGCAATTATATCGGTGATCAGCGAGCCTATAATTTTAAAATTATTATTCAGGGATATAGTAGGTATTGATGAAGGAGTAAATTCAAGAATAAATGTATTTATTGAGTATATAACAACAGCAATTATGCATGATATTGAAGAGCTTATAAAGCGGGGATTTTTTAGAGAAGAGATCAATCCGGAAGATATTGCTCATATTTTAATGGGCGGTATATTATTTATGATAAATAATTATAATAATAAACAGAAAAATAAACCTGGTAAAAACACAATTGAAATGGTGATAGACAATTATTTCAATGGTCTTTTAAAATAAAATGCAGTATTATTGGTATAATCAATAACCGGATTATTATGTTTGGTTATATTATATCTTTTTTATTTAAGAAATACTATATTTATAACGGCTTTATATAATTTTATTATGCCTTCCTTAATCCGCTATTCTAAGTTTACTGAATCACGAAGTAAAATATCCCAAATATTGTTTGAAATTTGCGGATTTATTCTGCAATATTTTAGATCGGGTTTCCCGGATATTTTATTATTTGTTAATAAATCTGTAATAATAAAGTTGATTGGAAAAATTTTACCGGTTTTATTAACTATTTTTATATTATCCTCCCCTGCTTTTACAGAAAATCTTAATAACGAAGAATTGATCAGCGATTTAATGAGCAACAACAAAGCCGTCATTGAAAATGCTATTTCTTATATTTCTAAAAATAAACCTGAGGGGATATTACCTTTGATCTCGTCCGGGATATTATCTTCTGAGGATACTTCGAAAAAGGAAATTTTAATAGATGTTTTAAAGATTTATTCACCGGGAAAAACGACCCAATATTGTATAGAGATACTGAATAATACAAATTCATTTATCGTAAAGAAAGAAATCATTGAATATCTTTCCGGTTCAGATAAAAGGGTGGTTGTACCGGCAATATTAAAAGAATTGGTTAGCCCATTTTTTACAGTAAGGGAAAGTGCAGTATTAGCTCTTAAAAAGTTAGGTGATGACAGGATGTTTCCTTTTATCCTTAATATGATGGAGAGTCCTGATCCTATTTTTAGGGTATATGCTCTTGAAGCGATATTTTATCTATATGATTTAAGGTTTTACAATCAGCTGATCCAGATGCTTAAGGATGAAAATAAGTCTGTAAGATATTATGTGTTAAAATGTATTGAAGTAAATAAGCTTAAAAGTGCGTTAAAATATGTTAGAAATACGGCACTGAATGATAATAGCTGGGAGGTC
>CAZVYR010000005.1:9604-23449 GCA_964631555.1 uncultured Leptospirales bacterium | reverse complement strand
CAAATACTTGAGAACCTCCTCGATGCGGATTCCATGTATGTATTGTTGATGTGCCTTAAGGAAGATAATAGAGAGATAAGGTATTATTCATCACGCGCACTTAGTAAATTGCGCTTTAAAGCATCTGCAAATTCTATTTCAAATTATTTATATCTTGAATCAGATGATGAGATAAAAGAAATAATGATCAATACTCTTATCGGAATTAATAATGCCGGTGGGTATAAGGGATTAAAAAAGATAGTATTAGAAGACAATAATCAGAGGTTAAGAATTCTAAGTGCTTATGCTCTCGGGAGCATACAAAGGAGATATTCGGAGTATTTGTTGTTGAGCGCTTTGAATGACAAGTCCAGGGAAGTCAGGGCTGAAGTAAGTCATTCACTCGGATTCTATAGCAGCAAAAAAGTTATACTGGGATTGTTGTCTTTGATAAATGATGATCCTGACAGGTATGTCAGGTCTGCAGCGTTATTTGCCATAAAAAGAATTGGAGGGAAATACGCTGTTTTAACTTTATTTGACATTTATACTGCAGAAAAAGATCCTGTCTTTAAAGAGCAGGCCAAATCAGTTCTCAGGTATCTTATTAAAGAATTTAATTGATATTCGGGAAATTCATGTATAATTATTTTATAATTTATATGATATTTTATTCCCGGGAAACGGCTTATGAGGATTTATCCTAAAAATATAATAACCTGTTATAGAGGAAAGGCATGAAAATAGCCTTGGCGCAAATTAATCCTGTTATCGGGGACCTCAGGGGAAATAAAGAGAAGATTTTTTCTTATATATACAAGGCAAGGAACGAAAATGCTGACATTATTATCTTCCCGGAAATGTCCACTATTGGTTATCCTCCAATGGATCTTTTATTAAGCAAAAAGCTTATAAGGGATAATCTTCGTTTGCTGGAAGAGATTGCATCAGAGAGCAGGGATATAGCGATTATCTGCGGATATGTGGATTATGATAAGGACAATCCACCCATGCTTTTTAATTCGGCTGCTTTTATGAAAGAGGGCAGGATATACTCAAAGCATTATAAGACGCTGTTGCCGACTTATGATGTATTTGATGAAATGCGTTATTTTTCTGTTTCCAAGAAAATTGAAGCTGTGCAATTTAAAGATAAATTGATCGGGATCACTATTTGTGAGGATATATGGAATGAAGAATATGATTATAATACGCCGTTACTGGTCGGGAGAAAGTATGAGATAGATCCTATTGAAATACTTGCAAACCAGGGTATTGATATAATGATTAATATTTCAGCTTCTCCTTATGTTAAGGGCAAAAACAGCGAAAAATGGAGACTGATTTCAAAGATCGCCAAAAGGCATTCAATACCTGTTGCATATGTTAACCAGGTGGGAGGGAACGACAGCCTTATATTCGACGGGTATAGTTTTTATGTTAATAGCTCAGGAGAATTTAACGCGTTAGCAAAGGGCTTCGAAGAAGACTTAATATTTATAGATGAGAGAAAAGATTTGATTAAGATCAATCCGGCTGAAAACGGGATTGAGGATATAAGGCAGGCGATTGTGCTTGGGGTACGGGATTATGTTAATAAGTGCGGCTTCTCAAGCGCTGTATTGGGATTGAGCGGCGGAATAGATTCTGCATTAACTGCTAGCCTTGCAGTACAGGCACTTGGCCCGGATAAAGTAACGGGTATTACTATGCCTTCAATTTACTCATCCACGGGAAGTGTAACTGATTCAAGAAAGCTCGCAGGGAACCTTGGCATAAAGATAGAAGAGATAGCAATAAAAGATGTATTTGAAGATTATAAAAGAATACTGGCCGGTGTTTTTCAGGGTTTGCCTGAAGATGTTACAGAAGAAAACCTGCAGGCGAGAATCAGGGGCAATATACTGATGTCGATGAGCAATAAATTCGGAAGTCTTTTACTCACTACCGGGAATAAATCCGAGCTTGCTATGGGTTACTGCACTCTGTATGGAGATATGGCAGGCGGTCTCGCGGTAATTTCGGATTTGCCCAAGACGATGGTCTATGAATTGGCAAGGCATATAAACAGGGATAAGGAAGTAATTCCTCTTGATTCTATCCTTAAACCGCCGTCTGCTGAATTGCGTCCTGACCAGAAGGACGAGGACAGTCTTCCTCCTTATGAGCTTCTTGATATGATTTTGGAGAAATTTATTGAGAAGCAGATGTCCGCTGATGATATTATTCAGGAAGGATTCGATGAACATACTGTTAAAAATGTATTACAGACTATAAACAGGAATGAACATAAAAGAAGGCAGGCTCCTCCGGGGCTGAAAGTAACAAGCAAAGCGTTTGGGATTGGAAGGAGAGTTCCCATAGCGCAAAGATTTTTACCCTGAAGTATAACTCCAGAATTACCTGCATGGGATTTAAGATAGTCTGAACTTTTGATACTTATAATCAAAAAGAATAAGATAAAGAGTAAGAAAAAAAATATTGAAAGGAGTAAAGCTTGCGCATAGCAGTTGCAATGAGCGGCGGTGTTAATTCTTCATTAGTTGCAATTTTGATGAAGAAAGTAGGATATGATATTATTGGTGTGACCTCTAAGCTTAATATTGAAGTAATCAGAACATGCAGAACATGCAATAGTACAGATAAATATCTGTCATATTTTCCTGAAAGTATGATGGCTGCAAAACGCATTGCAAAAGAATATCATTTTTCACATTACATTATCAGTTCCGATAATTTCCAGCGTGAGCTGTCTGAATATGAATACCCGGAATTCGGCAGCAGCAGAGATAATTTACTGATTGTAAAATACAACGAGCTAATGATGAAAAGCATTCTGGGATACGCGAAGACAGCAGGGTGCCAGAGAATAGCAACCGGCCATTATGCACGGAATTACAGATGTAAAAACGGCAGGTATTGTGCTGCAAGGGGATTTGAAACTGAACTGGATCAGTCATATTTGCTGTCAACATTTACCCAGGACCTGCTTGAATTTTTGATGTTCCCCCTGGGAGAGTATTATAAAGACGCTATCCTGAGATTAGCTAAAGATAATAATTTAAATGTTTCAGACATTTTTAAAAATAAAAGTAATTGTTTTCCCTGTGATGAAGATTTAAAAAATAACAGATTATATAATGGGTTGTTTGTTGTTAATATAAATTATATGTGTGAAGCTTCACTTGACGGTATTGAGGCTTTTGTTAAAATAAACGGCTCTCAGCTTTTTAAGGCTGCGTTAAAAGAGAAGGATGCAGGTATTTATGTCTATTTTGACAAACCTGTAAGTAACATAAATCCCGGGGACGCAGTTGTGTTTTATAATGCGTCAGGCCATATATATGCAGGTGCATTGATAAAAGAGGTATTTTAGCCGGTATACCGGAATTTTCTTAAACGAGTATTTGTTTAATATTTTTGGAGACGTTATTATCCTGCATTGTGATCTTAAATTTTCGGGATTGGCGCTGACTCAGGATAGGTTATGAGACGGAGGGGATACGGTTTCGGAACGGACTTGATACGACTTTGAAACGGAGTGGAACCGTTTATGAAACGGACTTGATACGGCTTTGAAACGGAGTGGAACTGTTTATGAAAGGAACTTGGCACGACTTTGAAACGGAGGGGAAGCGAATTCGGAACGGAGGGGATCCGGCCATGGGACGACTTTGTCTCGATCATAAGACGACTTTGAAACGGAATGGAACTGTTTATGAAAGGGATTTGATTCGATTTCAGATTTTTTATTATCAGTACTGAGACCTTAATTTGATTTATCTGTTATTTCGACAAATGAAGCATAGAAAGAGAGTCAGGCTGAGTAGATCAATATATGAATAATAAGATAGAAATAGTTGACCTTAAAAAGTCTTTTTCCGGGAAAGAGGTACTCACCGGAACCAGTTTTGCAATAAAAGAAGGAGAAATATATTCAATAATCGGGAAAAGCGGAACCGGAAAATCGGTGATATTAAAGCATTTGATCGGATTATTAAAACCGGATTCAGGCGAGATTTTTGTGGATAGCCTTAGATATACAGGAGCAAAAGAAAAAGACAGACTGGAGATAGAGTCCAAATTCGGGGTTCTCTTTCAGGGAGCTGCGCTCTTTGATTCAATGAATGTTTTTGATAATGTGGCATTCGGGCTCAGGAGAGTCAAGACTCCGGAAAATGATATAAATATTATAGTTCACGAAATGCTTGAAAGGGTGGGATTAAAAGAAATAGATGAGAAATTTCCTCATGAGCTTTCCGGCGGTATGCAGAAAAGAGTGGGCCTTGCAAGAAGTATTGCGATGAAGCCGGAAATAATGTTGTATGATGAACCTACAACCGGTGTTGATCCGATAATTGCCAGCGCGGTCGATAACCTTATACTAAAGATGCGCGATGACTTTGGCATTACATCAGTTGTTGTTACGCATAGTATGAAGTCGGCATACCGGATATCCGACAGGATTGCCATGTTATTTGAAGGAAGGATAATTGTTACAGGTACACCTGATGAGTTTATTAATTCAGATAATCCGTATATAAAACAATTTACCATGGGTAGATCTGAAGGGCCGATGTAAATATCAGATTTATATAACCGGATTATATAGGGGATTTTAATAATGAAAAGTAAAAAAACATCAGTGATTTTGATTATAATGATTTTTGCTGCCGGGATTTTGGGCTGCGGATTAAATATTTTTAAATACGAATCATATAAGTATACCGGGGATATAGATTTTGCTGAATATGAATGGTTAAAGGGGAAAAAGATATTCGTTGATCCCGGTCACGGAGGGAAAGGCGCGTCCGACAGGTTCAGGATAGGGCCAGGCGGGATCACTGAAGAGGAAGTTAATTTAAGGGTTGGGATGATCCTGAAAGATATGCTTGAGAAATCGGGAGCGATTGTGGGATTGAGCCGGGAAAAGGATGTTGATATATCTCTGGATGACCGTGTGGATATGGTTAACAAATTTTTACCAGACCTTCTGATCAGCCTGCATCATAACGGTTCTGCCAGGAGAGTGGATGATGTAAATTATCCCCTGGTATTTATCTGGGGTAACAGGAAAGTTCGTCCGTTAAGTTATACTTTTGCTGAATATCTTCTTGATGAATTTCAAAGGATCATGGACGAGAAGGGTGTCATATTATCCGATTTTTCGGTTTTTAAAGAAACCGGTACAAGAATTTTAAGAGAGACAAAATACACTTGCCCCGGAGTAATAGGCGAACCGGGCTTTTTTTCGGATGAGACTCATTCGAAAAGATTAAACGATATTTTATATAACCAGGAAGAAGCAGAGGCTTATTTTTATGCTATCGCGAAGTTTTTCGAAAGAGGTGTGCCCAAAGCTGAAGTGCTTACATCCTCACTGATAAATAATGAAACATATCTTAGCAATCTGCTGACGGGTGACCATCCTCTTATTGCTTTAAGCCTGGACAGCGGGAGGGAAGGCCTTGGTATAATCGGGAGCTCGTTAGCTGTAACCCTGGACGGCATACCGGTTATATGCAGAAAGGCGGCGGACAATCTTTACTATGTCGAATATGGCAGCAAACTTTACCCGGGTGGGCATAGTATCAGGTTTTCTTTCAAAAACCAGAGGCAGCAAAGCAGTATGATTTACTCCTGCGGGTTTACAATAGATATTAAAAAAGGAGATTACAAAAGGCTTGTAACCGAAGGAACAAGGCTATTAAAATATAAGGGAAAGTATAGGGAAGGGCTGAAAATGCTGTTGTCGGCTTTTTCAATGGCAACTACTGATCCTGATGCTGATGGTCTTATATGGAATATCGCAAGAGGTTTTAATATGATCGGGGATAAGGTTAATTCCGATTACTATTATTCGAAATTATATAATTTTTATCCTCAAAGTAAATATGTCAGTAAACTGGAAAGCAGGTTCAGGGGATATCGTTTTCCTGTTGAATATAATGGAAAATGGATCGATATAAAATATGATCCTTCTTTAAAGGAAACTTGTAAAAAATAATTTTTAAAAGATTTATAATAAGACTTTAATATTTGTTCGGATAAACAGGTTGCAATAAAAAATGCCGTATAATCTGCCCGGATTATTTTCTATTCAAAGATTGTTTGACAAATCGATGTTCAAATAAAATACTATTGCATTACAATAACAGTGCTGACTGGATCTTATGGAGAATACATATGAATAAAATTATTTTAGCATTATCCTTTATATTGTTATTAAATTCATGCGGAAGCGTGGGTTATGTTAAGAATATTTTAAAAAAGCGGATATCAGTACAGGAAGCTGTGAATCTGAAAGCTGAGATGGATAGCAGTGAAAATCCGGCTTTAATATTTGAGCGGACAAAGGACCTGCGGGACAAACGTATCAGGATAAAAGATATACTGGTTAAGGATATTGTATCGTCAAGTAATGTCGATTACAGGTTTTGCGTAATAGTATCGGTGCCCACAGATAAAGGGGATATAGATTGTTACATATATGCAGGATCTATAGATATATTTCCAAAAGAGGATGTGGAGACTATTTCAAAACTGAGAAAAGGGAAAAGTATTATTGATGTTGAAGGGGATTTCAGTAAGTTTTTCACATTGCTTGATGAAACTTATACTAAGATTGAAATTGTAAATGCTAGTATAAAAATTAAAGGAGAATGAATTATTATATAATGGAATCTTATATTCAGAAGTTATTTGCTCAAAGAATAGGCGGGGATAAGTTTGGCAAAGAAGAGAAAATATATAAGTTCGAAAAAATAAAAAGGGCCAAACGGGAAGCGATAAAGAATAACCCGGGTAAGAAACTAATCGATCTTGGTGTCGGGGAGCCAGATGAAAAGGCATTCGATATTGTAATAGATAAGCTGCGGGATGAAGCCGGAAAGCCTGAGAACAGAGGCTATGCGGATAACGGGATTTATGAATTTAAGGAAGTTGCTGCCCGTTACCTTGAAAAAGTATACGGAGTTAAAGATATTGATCCTGATAAAGAAATAATTCATTCAATCGGTTCAAAGCCTGCTCTCGCAATGCTCCCGTCCGCGTTTATAAATCCGGGTGACCTTATTCTGATGACAGTACCGGGTTATCCTGTGTTGGGTACTCATACATCGTGGTATGGAGGAGAAGTGTTTGAGCTGCCGCTAAGAAAAGAGAATCAGTTTCTGCCTGATCTGGAATCTATTCCTGAAGAGATCAAAAAGAAAGCAAAGATATTGCTGTTGAATTATCCGAATAATCCTACAGGTGCTAATGCTAATATTTCTTTTTACCAGGATGTTATTGAATTCGCAAAGAAGAACAGCATCATAATTGTTCAGGATGCAGCATACGCGGCACTCACTTATAATGAAAAGCCTATATCATTTTTAAGCGTACCCGGTGCCAGGGACGTTGGGATTGAGATACATTCGTTATCCAAGGCTTATAACATGACCGGCTGGAGACTGGCTTTCTTAGCAGGTAATGAGCTTGTAATTAAGGCATTCGCGAATGTTAAAGATAATTATGATTCCGGGCAGTTCATTGCTATTCAGAAAGCAGGGATAACAGCATTGGAGAATCCTGATTTAACTGAGAGAATTGCAAAGAAATATGAACGGCGGTTAAAAGCACTTGTCGATCTATTGAAGTTTCACGGTTTTGACTCGAAGATGCCGGATGCAACCTTTTATCTTTATGTGGAAATTCCAAAAGGTGTTAAGGGCGGCAGAAGATTTAAAAACGCTGAGGATTTTTCACAATTTCTTATTCTTGAAAAGCTCATTTCGTCAGTGCCATGGGATGATGTGGGAAGTTTTGTCAGGTTCTCAGCTACATTCGAAGCAAGAGACATCAAAGAAGAAGAAAGCATTATACGGGAAATTAACAAGAGATTCAGCGATATTGAATTTGAATTTTAATATTAATTTTAATTGGAATATTTCTTATGAAATTTACCAAAAAAATTATTTTTTATTCAGCTTTATCAATACTTGTTTTGTTTGTAATTGTTTTTATTATCCTTTCCTATAAAAAATCTGTTACCAATGAAGGAATAATTCATGCTTATGTTGAGTCTGAGATAACAATCAAACGGGATAAAAGCGGGATTCCTTTTGTAAAGGCAGAGAATTTTAATGATGCTTATTTTTCAATCGGATTCTTGCATGGGTTGGACAGGTTAGCTCTTGCTGAGTATTACAGGGCTATGGCTACAGGCAGATTGTCGGAAATGCTTGGTAAAAAACTTGGTAAAGAAGGGGTATTGATGGATAAGATAGCCCTTACCATTGGATTTCTAAGGCGTGCTGAAAGTATTATAATAAAATTAAATAGCCCGTCTCTTGATTATCTGACTTCTTACGTTAAAGGAATAAACAGAGTTAAAGCGCTTGATCAGGCAAATAATAGAGTTACGGGCTTATCTCTAAAAGAATGGACTATAAAGGATGTGGTAGCAATCCTGCTTTTATTTGAATGGTCTGACGCGTTTTTAAATAACAGGGAATTGATATTTCCGGCTTCGGAAAAATTAAGCAAGTCTTTAGGGGACCTTATTCCTGGTAACCTGGTATTCTATTATCCTGATGAGGATAAAGGCAGCCTGGATTTATTGCTTAAGGTACGTGATGTATTAAGGAGATACATAGGCAGGCATACCGAAGGTTTTGCTTTTTTTATTCATGGTGAGCACTTTAGTGATAACAGGTCTGTCTCAGGCTTCACACTTGACGGGGAGATGAATATGTTTCCCAGGTGGTATCCTGTTAATATAACGATTGCATCTAATAAGGTCACAGGTATTACTGCAACCGGTTTACCTTTTATATTATTCGGAAGAAATAAAGATATATCATTTTCCGGCTTTAATTTAAGCCTTGATACACAGGATTTTCATATTGAGAGAATAAGAACGAATAAAGAAGTACAGCAGTATTACAGGAATGAGAGATGGAATAATTTTACGGAACGGAGTGAGACATTATATTCGAGGGATATAAATAATATAGATAAGGACTTAATATTATCTGTAAGAGACACGGATATTGGTCCTGTTATTAGTGATATTGATGAGCAAAATGGAATAAGGCAGTGTATGTCAGTAAGGTCAATATTCCCTGATGAAACTTATATTGATTCACTTTTTAATATAGTTCAGTCGGTCTCACCGGAGCAGGCTGGAGGGTATGTGCGAAATATTCTTTCCCTTCCTAAATTGTATCTTTTCAGTTTAAATAACAATTATGTCTACACTTATTCCGGTAAAGTTTTCCGGCAACCCGGGAAGTCTGTTTTTTATACAGATTATGGCTGGGTTTCTAGTTTGCTATACGATATTTCAGGATACAAAAAAATCTTTAAAGATAATAATGCAGTAATCGGGGACAGAATATTTGAGGCTTTGCCAGGAGTTGCCGGGGAATGCGGGCTCTGTAATGACAATAACAGGTACGAAAGGCTAAAAATATTATTTGAAAAAGAAATTATTCAGGCTCCTAAAGATATTACATCGGCTTTAAACGATACTTATTCCCTGTTAGCAGAAAAATATATTTTTCTGTTTTTACCATTGTTGGAACAGATACCTATTCCATCCTCCAAATTATGCAGAATCTATTTTAATAACTGGGACTATAAAATGGATTCTGAATCAGTTGCGGCAACTCTCTTTAATACTATTCTTATTTTTTTAATAAAAGAGACAGTAGGTGACGAGCTGGAGAATTCATTTAATATAATGCAAAATTATCATCTCTTAACAGATAAATTTTATCAATTGATGTTTGACGGGAGTTCAGCCTTATTTGATGATATTACAACAAAAGATAATATCGAAACAAGGGATGTGATTTTTTACAGGGCATTTATTAAAACATTGAGATTTTTAAATAAGCAAATGGGTCCTATCATGGAAGAGTGGAAATGGGGCAGGTTTCATAAAGGACATTTTAGCATTCCATTGTTCAGGAAGTCTTTCTGGAAAGAAGGATTTGTTTCCCTGGGAGATATTGAAGTGCCGGGAGGGAATTCCACTGTATTGAAAGGATCGGTCAGTGCAGTTGATTTATTAAAACCTGAAACAGTTTCCTTGTTGTCAGGTATATATTATATGGATTTATACTTATCATCTTTATCGCTTTCGTTTTCGCCTGTAATTAATACGGAGTCCGAATATTACAGGGATTATTCGATGCATAGTGGCTTTTTCAGTATTGACACACCGGAAATAATTCATGAGTTGAAGATATTGCCTCAGAGTAACTGAGTGTTTTTTAATACGTTATAAAATTCTTCAAGTCCTTCAATGATTTTATTATAAACATTTTTTGTTTTTACTGACCCGGTTAATGGTGATTGTGCGGTTTTCTTTATTGTTATTATTGCTTCTTTATTGTTTATTTTACTATACACACCAAGATTTTCCAGTTTAAATTTTTCTCTGACCAGTTCCGAAAGCCTGGAATGATATTCGCTGGGATTTATAGTAACCAACCTGCATTGCGATATATAGCCTTCGTAAATAGTGAGCCCGAAATGGGAGATAAGCACTTGTGAAGAAATTATGGTTTCTGCGTGTGCAGACTCGTTTAATGATCTTTTTACTCCGTTTTTGACAATAAAGGAGTCTTTCCCTTTGAGTATTGCGTAACCGGAATTTTCAGGTAAAAGCGATATTAAGAAATCAATATATTCATCCTTGGCCGCATTTCCTGGATATATTGCAAATGCCACTTCTTTTTTTATTTCTTTCTCTCTGATTTCTGAAAGTGATTTAAGGAAGTTATATCCATAAATAAAGTTTTCGTATGGCAGTACTTTTGTTGCTGCGTCCGGATTCGGCAATATATCAATCGCATGATCCGCGAGTTTTCTCCCTGGCCCGTTGTCGTCTATTGTTATGATTTTTCCTGATTTCTTAAGGTTTGTGATCTCTTGTTCGGAAGAATCACGCATATCGCGAAAGATAATATCCGGAGAAAAATCAATATCCGGTTTTACGTATTGCAATAGTTCAGGGGGGTATGAATCCGGAACTGAAGGGCATAATAAATATGTCCGGACTTTCTTGTTTTCGTTAAAAAACCATAGCAGGGATGTCATCCTCTGAATATGCCCCATGCCCAGGGTATCGCTCCAGGAAGTCTTTATGGCAATTACCGGATTGTTGTTTTTAGTCAATTTTTTACTTTTTTTAAGAAGTCGCCAGTTTTTGTTTTACATCACTGTTTATCTTTGCGGTCTCAGGATTCTTATTTATATAGTCCATGATATCGGATAATTTGAAAGGAGAGCCTTTGTACAGATTATCATATAGTATCCCGGCGAGTTTATAATCTTCTTTGGTATCAACTGTTAATCTCAGATTAGTCCGAATTTTTTTAATGCTTACCGGGGGTCTTTCAATGGAAAATAATTCAGGGTGTTCTTTTATAAATGGAGTGACGTGTTCAAAGTGATAGGGTTCGCTTGCGGATTTATATGCTTCGTTAAGAGCCTCTTTTTTTATTACTTCTACTGCTGTGCCTAAAGGCAGGTTTGCCAGGGCGCAAAGATCGAACTTTGAGTCCAGCGCAATGTCGACTATCATTGAAGCGTATTCTACATCGGTAAACGGGTTATCTGCTGTTATACGCACGATATATTCGCCACCGAATTCTTCAGATGCCAAAAAGAATCTTTCAAGTACATTTTGTTCGGAGCCGGCGAATGCTTCTATCCCCATTGACAGGGCAATGTCAATGAGAGGCTGGTTTTCGGGATTAACTCCTGTTGCAAGTACAACTCTGTCCACATGTTCTATTAACTTTGCTCTTTCGATTACATGAGCAAGTATTGACTTCCCTGCAAGTTTCAGCATGGCTTTGCCGGGCAGTCTTTTTGACTGCATTCTTGCTTGTATTATAGCTGTTACCATAGGTTTAATTTTATGGCCGTTAACTTTACCGTTAAGCGTCATCTTTGCCTCTTATATTATCTCTAGCAGTTGGGTTATATTCTATAGGTTAAAAGTATACCATTCATTACACGATGAACAGTCAGGGGTGGTTTCCAGATTTTTTTTGTAGTCTTTCAAAAAGGAGTTTTTCGATTTTTCGAATATGCTTTCTATGCTTTCATGATTTATATTCCCGCGGACTTTATCACCCGCGATATCCTGTTTGCAGAATAATATCCTCCCGTCGGATAAAACATTAATATCTCTCTGTAAATGCCAGCAAGGTGTTCTTTCCAGGGGAGAAAGATCGGAATAATTTCTATCAGCGATTCTTCCAATAAATGTATTTTGTTTCTGCAGGATTATTGGAATTTTATATTTTTCCCAGAAATCATAGTATTGATCAAGAAAAGGTTCGGTTTCATTTATTTTCATTACTTGAATATAAATACAGCCAGTATCCGGGATACTGTTTTTTAAAGATGTTATGTTTTGGAAAACAGTTTTAAACATGTCCTTTTTATGAATAGAAGTATAAGATTCTTCATTCATGCCGTTTATATTAAAGATAATTTTTATTCTATTATCGAAGTTGCCTGAAATATAATTTTTAAAATTGACGTCAGCAAGTATTCCGTTTGTTTCCAGTACTATGTTTTCTAGCAAAGATTCATTTCTTGCTGTGTCAAGAATTTCATAGAAACTATTATGCATCAGCGGTTCTCCTGATCCGCCAAAGCATATTGAATATGGAAGCTTGAAGGCTCTCATATTCTGTAATAATTTTTTAAAAAGCAGAACTTCCATATCCGGCTGCGTATTCTTTAATGTATTTCTGAAACAAAATATACAATCAAGCTGGCAAGCACCGGTGAGTTCAATTTCCACATAAGATGGAGACAAATAAAGAATCGACGGATTTTTGTCAATAATTTCTTTGATTTGTATATATTTTGGGATATTGCCTGATTCTGTAAATATTCTCTCCATAATTTGCATTTCCCTGGGAACGCCTGATCTGAATGAGATTCTCATATCCCTGATATCAGGTTCTTTATAATAGAGTTCAACATCAAAACGGTTTATATTTGATTTAATTACCTGTCCGATCGGTAGAGTCTTTTCATCAGGGTCAGGAATAGCATTAATAAGTTCCTTGGATATTATTTCGCAGGTATAACCTGAAGGGAGATTTTCCGAGTAGGTAAACTCTGCAAGATACCTGATATGTACATTTAACATATCTTCCAGGATCTCCGCATCCAGAAAAGGAGAATCGCAATATATTTTGACAATATGGTCTGCCTGTAATTCACTAAAAAGTCTTTTCCAGAATGAAAGATCGTCTTTATCTTCTCTTATAAGAACATCCTGCTTTTGATTTCCTGAATATGTTGCAGGTACGGAATATTTTAAGCCGGTGATTTTATCGACGGATTGAAGTCTGTTTTTCAGTTCCTGGGGCAGATAGAGACCTGCGAAGGTTAAATCGCTGTCTTTCAGACCTTCTTCAATATAAAGTAACGCAATTATGTTCAAGAATACCTCCTGATTGGTTTAACTATTAGCCTTTTCTTTTACATAATCTTTCATATATATTTTTATTTCGGACTCTGATTTTTTTTGGGAAACCCACTTTTCGAATTGCTCCATCATTCTTTGCTGGTATAGAAGATTAAAGATATCATTTTTTACGGACTCGAATAACGTAGGCCGATAGCCGTTGAATTTAATTACATGATATGCATTCGAGGATTTAATGATGCCATATTTTTTTTTACCAATAATGAATTCTTTATATATATTGTCAGCAAGTATCAGATCTTTTTTAGCCAGGTTAGACAATGGCATCCATCCCATATCGCCGGCCTTGTTTTTTGTAGCTGCATCATCCGAATATTCTCTTGCGAGTTTTTCGAATGGCTCTCCATTTAATA
>CAZVYR010000005.1:0-9504 GCA_964631555.1 uncultured Leptospirales bacterium | reverse complement strand
GCTGCATCATCCGAATATTCTCTTGCGAGTTTTTCGAATGGCTCTCCATTTAATATTTTTTTATATATATTTGAAGCTATTTTGTTGACTCTTTTATTTTCGGCATACGATCCGTTATTCATATTAATCATAATATGTTGTATTTCGGCCTCAAAACCCATTTTCTTTTTGTTTTGTTTGTACCAGTCCAGCGCATCGTTTGTTGACGGCGGGGAAATCCCGATAGCAATCGATAATACCTGTTCAAACATAATCGATTTTCTTATTTCTTCCTTATATTCGTCAAATGTGATATTTTCAGTTTTTTCGATACTATTTTCAAAATCTTTCAAAGAATTGACATTTGTCCTTTCCATTATTTTTTTTATCTGGTTATTAATCTTTTCAGGACTGACAATGATTGATTCTTTTATCGCTGTTTCTTCTATAAGTGCTTCTTCAATAAATTTATCAAGCAATTTACTTTTTTCGATTATTAGCTTTTTATTTGATATTTTTTTCTTACTTGCCAGACGGTCAAATTTTCTTAAAAGGTCACTCTCAACTATTGGTGTCTCGTTTACTGTTGCAATTACTCTGTCATATACTTCCCAGGAATAGGCATGTCCGTAGGCAAAGAAGAGAGTCAATAAAGAAAAGATTATTCTGTAATTTATATGTTTCATTATTGTTTTCCATTTATGTCAGATAAATTTATTCATTGCTTTTCATGTTGTTTTTGTATAGCATAAATTCGATACCATCAACAAGAGCCTGCCATGAAGCTTCGATTATATTTTCAGAAACACCTACGGTTCCCCAGTGAGAATGTTTATTCCTCTGTTCTATTATTACGCGTACTGGAGAGCCGGTTCCTTTTTTACCGTTAAGTACTCTGACCTTATAATCAGTTAAATGCAGTTCGTTCAGTTGGGGGTAAAATTTTTCGAGAGCCTTTCTTAGCGCGTTGTCAAGGGCTTCAATCGGTCCGCCACCGTTTGAAGCAGTATGTTCTTCTTTCCCATTAACTTCCACTTTTATTGTTGCTTCGCAAACGATTTTATTATTTTCCTTTTTTTCGGTTATAACTCTAAATCCTTTTAGATTAAAGAATGGTACATACTCCCCTGTAGATTTTTTTATCAGCAATTCAAACGATCCTTCCGCTGATTCAAATTGAAATCCCTGATCTTCTAATATTTTAACCTTTTTTAATAAGTCTTTAGAAAAATTTAATTTTTCACCTAAGTCTATTCCCAGTTCATTCGCTTTGAATTCAATATTGCTTTTACCTGCAAGTTCCGAAACAAGTATCATTCTTTTATTTCCAACTATTTCAGGATCAACATGTTCATAGGTCCTGGTGTCTTTTTTTAAAGCGGACACATGGATGCCGGCTTTTGTGGAAAATGAATTACTGCCTACGTAGGGTGCTCTTTCATTATGAGCAAGGTTTGCGGTTTCACTGACATACCTGCTGACTTCAGTCAGATGTGTTAGAGCTTCCCCTGAATGGCAATCGTAGCCCATTTTTAAATAAATGTTTGGAATAAAAGTCGTAAGATCCGTGTTGCCGCATCGTTCCCCGTATCCGTTGATTGTTCCCTGCACTGAAACAGCGCCGGCAAGAACAGCAGCTATGGAGTTGGCTACGGCAACTCCTGAATCATTATGAAAATGAACTCCTACCGGGATTTTGATTTCTTTGACTACGGTTCCAACAATATCCTTTACTTCATGCGGAAGAGTTCCACCGTTTGTATCACAAAGCACTACCATGTCCACACCGGCTTCTTTTGCTTTTTGAATGGTTTTTAATGTGTAGTCAGGATTTGCCTTATAGCCGTCAAAGAAATGTTCACCGTCGATAAATACCTCTAAATTTTTATCCTTTAAATAAGCGATTGTACCGTAGATAATATCAAGATTATTTTCAAGAGAAATATTTAATGCTTTTTCCACCTGGAATTCCGAGGTCTTTGCAACAATTGTAAAGAGATCTGCTTTTGATTTTACGAGTGATTGTAGTAGTTCATCCTTTTCGTATGATGCGGATTTATGATGTTTAGTTGATCCGAATGCTGCTATCTTTGAGTTCTGAAGGTTCAGATTTTTTACTTCTTTAAAGAAAAGATCGTCTTTTGGATTTGAACCTGGATGTCCTCCTTCGATATAATCGATATTGAGCCTGACAAGCTCTTCAACTATGCGTAGTTTGTCCTGAACAGAGAACGAGACTCCCACGGTTTGAGCTCCATCTCTTAAAGTTGTATCATAGATTGATATATTTTTTTCTTTGGAAGTATTCATTTAAGTAATATTAGTTCTCTATTTTATTTAATGAGTTATACGAGTTTTATCAAAACAAAGCAAGCAGATACATTAAAAATACAGGGATAAAATATAATGTATCGTATCTATTTTTATGAATAACTCTCAAGTTATTCACTAAGATACTAATATGCAATACAGTAAACAAGTTTTTTTGAATTTTTTCTAATTTATAAGAGACTACAAATGTGTTTCAAAGCGGTTAGCATTCAATCCGGTCTGTACGGGGAAGACGAATTCTCAAGAATAATAAAGAATAATAGGACAGGCCGGAATATTTGTATTTTGTCGGTATTTTTTAGTATTAATTAGGGTAATCCAATATATTACAGTATTACACCTGAAAATGCGTTTATATCTATTAGTGTTTTTTTCAGGGAACTAATACTTTTTATATTAATGTTCCCTTTATCTTTTATTTTTTTTAATTCTTTAAGATTGATAAAAAGATTATCAATTGCTGAGCCGAATCCGAGGTCATCGTTCATGTTTTTCTCAAACTCCATTTTAATATTATGAACCGAATCAATGACCTCTGTACCGGTTTTATTTGAAATATTATCTTTTTTAATAAGATCTGATACCAATAACCTGATTGAGTCCAGGTATGCACAGTCTTTTTTAAATTTTTCATCCGTAAAATTAAGTTTTTGCCTGTAATGTTTATACAAAAGGAAAAATCTCAGGTGATAGGGGTAATACTTTTTTTTAAGAATATCCGATGGGTAAAGAATGTTGCCCCTGCTTTTTGACATGGATTTCCCATTAACGATAAGATGTTCACCATGTAAATAGTAATTAGCATACTTTTTCCCGGAAATTGATTCAATTATAGCGATATTGTAATCATGGTGTCTGTAAATATTATCAATACCTCCGCAGTTTATATCTATTCTGAATCCCAGATGCTCAGTCACTATAGCCGGGTCCTGTATGTTCCATGACGGTCTGCCTTTACCGATTTCTGTATCCCATACTGCGATTTCTTTTTCTTCTTCTTTATACCCATGCCAGAGAATAAAGTCTCCCAGGTTCCAGCGTCTGCCGTTATATGTATCTCTTTTAAAACGTATTTTTCTATCGGGCCAGCGGTTCATATCGAGTCTGAACAGTTTACCGAAGTCTTTATATTTAAGCGGATCAAAAAATATATCATTTTTATAATAATATGCATGCCCGTTTTTCAGAAGTTTTTTTATCAAATATACTGACTGTCCTATGCCGGTCGATGAACGGGGGACAGGGTCAGGAAGCTTTATTCCTAATATTTTTGCTTCATCAAAGAATTGCTGCGCAATATTTCCTGTTAAGTCATGCATTCTTTTATTCTTTTTCTTTGCTTCAATGATGGATTTATCTTCAATATCAGTAAGGATAGTAGAATGTTTTACTTTATATCCCAGGTATTGCAGGTATCTTATCAGAAGATCTTCATAAAGGAATGTCCTGTAGTTCCCAATATGAGGGCGTCTGTAAATTGATGGCCCGCATGAAAATATACTTGCCTGACCTTTTACTATGGGCTTGAAAAGTTCCTTTGATCTGGAGATAGTATTATATAGTGTTAGCATTATTTTGAATTCCGTTTTAAGATATATTTGGCCCGAATGGTTAATTAAAATTACGACTATTTTAATATTAATAGTATTATGAGTCGGGATTTGTAATAAAAGTGGTATTTAAGTACAGGTTGTCAATTTAATTTAAATTTTTATTCTTAGACTGGCCAGATAGTACGCAGGTAAAGTTATCCGCGGTTTCAGGCCATCATTTGATTCGCTTTACTGATCAGATCCTTCATAAGGCTGATTGTTTGTTTATAGTCGGTTGTGCCGTATATACCGGAACCGGATACGAAAACATTCGCTCCGGCTTTGGCAATTTTTTCAATATTGTTTACATTTATTCCGCCGTCTACATTAAGTTCAATATCATAATTATTTTTAGTGATCAGGTTATGAACTGCCTCGATTTTCTGGATAGTGTTTTCAATAAACGTTTGTCCTCCGAAACCGGGATTGACGCTCATTATTAGAACCATGTCAACATATTCGAGGATATAATCCAACGCACTTAACGGAGTTGATGGGTTAAGGGATACACCAGCTTTAATCCCGCTTTTCTTGATATGATTGATTGTACGGTTAAGATGCGGTGCGGCTTCAGCGTGAACAGTCAATATATCGCTTCCGGCTTTAATAAATTCATCAAGGTAATTATCAGGATTATTTATCATAAGATGAACATCAAGCGGAAGTTTTGCGATTTTTTTTACAGCTTTTACGATGAAGGGCCCTATTGTTATATTCGGGACAAAATGCCCGTCCATTACGTCTATGTGTATATAATCAGCTCCTGCCTTCTCAACGGCCATTATTTCTTCACCCAGCTTTGTGAAATCTGCGGAAAGAATAGAAGGTGATATTTTTGACATAATAACTCCCCCAGGATAGTGTTATTAATCAAGTATTTGATGATTTGTTTTATAGCTAAATTGTAAAACAAATTACATGTCAAATAAATTACTCAACAATGCTGATTTATTTTCCGAATTTGCTAATTTTCATTGAAAATAATAATAAATATTTTTTAAAAGTCAGCCTGATCGGGTAATTTATTGAAATTCAGGATTTAATTTGAAGTACTAAATTTATTCAACTGTAACGCTTTTTGCGAGATTACGGGGTTGGTCTACATCACATCCCCTTAATACCGCGATATGATAGGCAAGCAATTGAAGCGGTATTACGGTAACAAGCGGTGCCAGCATTTTCCGTACACTGGGCACGTAAATAACATGATCAGCGTAATTTTTGACTTCTTTGTCATCCTCAAAAGCTATTGCAATAATTCTTCCGTTGCGCGCTTTGATTTCTTCCATGTTGTTAATGATCTTTGAATATACTTCATCTTTGGGCGCTATTATTACAACAGGCATATTTTCATCCAAGAGGGCTATAGGCCCGTGTTTCATTTCAGCAGCTGGATATCCTTCGGCATGAACATAAGAAATTTCTTTTAGCTTTAAGGCACCTTCAAGGGCTACGGGAAACTGTGCCCCACGGCCGAGGTAAAGAAAATTCCTGCTGTCTTTGTATTGTTCTGCTATCTTTTTAATATAATGATCATTATCAAGAATCGACTTTACTTTATCAGGTATCTCTTTAAGGTGATTAATATAAGCTTTGATTTCCTCAGCAGTTTTTTCTCTTCTCCTGGCGAGCATAAGTGTCAGTAATACCATGACTGTAACCTGTGAGGTGAAGGCTTTTGTTGAAGCTACTCCTATTTCAGGGCCGGCATGTATGTATACGCCGCCGTTGGTTTCCCTGGCAATTGTGCTTCCTACGACATTGGTTATTCCAAGAACTTTAATGCCAAGGGATTTCGCTTCCATCAGGCCTGCGAGAGTATCTGCAGTTTCCCCTGACTGGCTGATAACTATTGCAAGGTCACCTTCTTTTAATATTGGCTTTCGGTATCTGAATTCCGAGGCATATTCTACTTCAACTGGAATTCTGGCATATTCTTCAATCAGGTATTCCGCAATCAGACCAGCATGAAAAGAAGTACCGCAGGCTATGAAAATGATTCTTTTCAGGTTATTGAGCTCATTGTCCGTTAAATTTAATCCGTCAAGTCTTATTGAACCGGTGTTCGAGAGCATCCTGCCCCTGAAAGCATTTGTAATAGTGTCCGGTTGCTCAAAAATTTCTTTGAGCATGAAATGCGCATATCCCTGTTTCTCTATTGATTCTATATCCCATTCAATATCTTCGATTTTTTTATCTACTTTTTTGCGGTCGAGGTCGAATGTTTTAAAGCCGTCTTTTTCAAGTTCAATAAGTTCATTATCTTCGATATATATGACCTTTTGAGTATGTTCTACTATGGCGCTCGCGTCGGAAGCAATGATCATTTCGTCATTACCCACACCGAGTATTAAAGGGCTGCCTTTTTTCGCAGCTATGATTTTATGCGGTTCTTTTTTCGAAATTACTACAAGACCGTATGTGCCTTCCAGTTTTGAAACAGCCTTTAAAACCGAATCAAGAAGTGAATATTTTTTATAATAATATTCAATAAGGTGGACAATTACTTCAGTATCAGTTTCGCTTTTCAGGATGTGACCGAATTCGATCAGCATTTTTTTAATTATACTGTAATTTTCAATTATTCCGTTATGGGCAATGGCGATTTCGTTGTGGCAGTCTGTATGAGGATGGGCGTTGATATTAGATGGTACCCCGTGTGTCGCCCACCTGGTATGCCCGATGCCTGTACAGTATTTTACAAGCTGTTGGTTGTCGATAATGTTATCAAGATCAGCGATTTTACCTATTTGTTTTTTTACATAGAGATCGCCGTTAACAAGTGCAATACCCGCTGAATCGTAACCCCTGTACTCTAGTCTTTTAAGCCCTTTTAAAATGATATTCGATGCAGGTCTTTCACCTACATAACCAATAATCCCGCACATTTTACGTATCTCCTCCTGTTGATTAACTCGTTGTTTGACCCGGTATTATGCCGTATAAATAATATTATTTATTGTCGTTTTCCCTGATAAAGATATCGTTTTCCCACTTGCCTTTTTTTTCTGTTCCGTCGTTTTTACTAAGTGTGCCGTATCCGTGCATTTTGCCGTCTTTCCATTGGCCTCTGTATTTATCGCCATTGGCCCAGATAAATGTTCCGGTACCGGTTCTTTTGCCGTTAAGCCACTCTCCGGTGTATTTATTTCCGTTGGCCCATTCCATTGTACCCTGGCCGTGCATATTGTAATCAAGAAGAGCACCTGTATAAATATCGCCGTTAGGCCATTTTATTATACCTTTAACCGGTTTTCCCCCATTTATCCATTCACCTTCTAATACGATTCCGTTAGCCCATGTGTATGTTCCTTTCCCGTGCATTTCATTATTAAGCCATCCTCCGGCATATTTATCGCCGTTAGCCCAAGTCAGGGTTCCGAAGCCGTTTTTTTGATTATTTGTCCATTGGCCTTCATAGACGTTACCATTGGTCCATTTGTAAACTCCTGTTCCGTCCATCTTGTCTTTCTGCCATTCTCCTGTATAGCTTTCTCCGCCTTTCCATGTGAAGGTTCCTGTCCCATTCTTTTGAGCATGTTTAAATTCACCTTCGTATGTGCCGAAAGGAGTGACATATACACCATGTGTATCTTCACAGTTTCCGGTAATACATTTTCCCCATTCTTCCGGCTTGCTTTTGCTGTCAGCATAAAGAGAGATGCCGGTTACTGGTATTTCTCCTGGTAAGAAATATGTCAGTTTGAAGAAATTAATTGTTCCACGTATTAAGGCAGGGGTAAAGAACAGTATAGAGATTATAAAGATTAATTTCTTTAAGTCGAAGTATTGCATAGTGATGGAACTATTTCAGGTATTTGTTACCAAGCCCGGATTTTGTTAATAATATAAAATTTTATATATCTGTCAATGAAAAGTCAACGAAAAATAATAGGTATCAGTTATTTATAGCCAGGCAGAATATTTTAAGGTTTTATTAGGGCAATAATGGTACGGGGCTAATTTGTGAAATGGTATCGTCTGCATAAAATTATTATTAATAGCAGGTCTGTGAAGAGGCTTAAACCCATGATCTGTGCGTTCCATAGTTTATGATAAAAAATACAAAAAAATTATAATTTTGCGTTGATAGCAAGTTCGATTGTCTGCATTAGATCATCGATTGCATAGGGTTTTTCAAGGTAAAATGTATTGGGGTCGTCTGCTATGCTTTTTATGGCTTCTTCGATATGCCCTGTTAAAATGATGCTTATTATTTCCGGGTATTTTTTCTTTATTTTTTTTATCAATGATTGACCGTCCAGCCCGGGCATTTTGAAATCAGTAACAACAATATTATAATTCAGATTGTCGATATTCTTAATTACGTCATCCGCATTGTTTTTGAAATCCGCTGTAACATCTTTGAATTTCGTTTTAATAATTCGTTCTATACTCTGCAGAAGATTTGCGTCATCATCAACGAATAGTATTTTTTTATTCATTTCGAGATATCCGCCAACTTTTTTCGTAAAGATATTTTTGATATTGCTCAGAGAACGTTTTGTTGTTTGAATTATACTTAAAATAATTTATTAGTCAATTTTAATTTTAAATTCATATAGTTATGTTTTGTAATAATTTTTATTTGTCAGGAATATAATTTTAATTCACCGGTACCGGAATTCATATTTTGTCCTTTTTTATACGACTCTGAAACGGAGAGGAAAGCTTTTCAATACGACTCTGAAACGGAGAGGAAAGCCTTTCAATACGACTCTGAAACGGAGGGGGAGAGGACTTGAAACCTGTATATTTGTTATAAATAAAACAGATTGTAATACTAATTGATGTTTTGCTTTTTTATATTAATAACAAATATCCGGATAATTTATTTTGACTTTATTATTAAAAAGAGATAATGTATAGATACTCAAATATGAGGGTGATAATTGATAATAAACCATTCGTAAATTTTTTTAAACCTTTAACGGGTTTCAACTTGTTTTTTTATTGTTTAATCTTGCCATTTGGCGGTTTATTCCTGGTAAGGCGGGAGGTTATATTATTTGCAAAACAAAGTGATGAAATTACCGCTAATATTATCTACCAGGGAACAAAATCTTTCACGGAAATTGTGTGCGGATATCCGAGTGGTGATAAATGTCTGTAATATGAAATTTTTATAATTTATAGTATATAAAAACAGGAGTGAGATATGGAAATTGAAAAAATCCCAAAGCAAATCTGGATAGATATTATCACAGAAAAGATAAACTGCGATTACGAATCTCTCGCTTTGAAGATTCTGCTCGGGCGGCTTAAGATCGATATAAAGCATAATTCTTCAGCCGAAGCATTTCAGAGATATGCTGACGAACTAAAAAGTTTTTTTATTCGGACACAGAAGATGCCGTCATCTCAGAAAGATCTGCAGGAAATTATCAGCAAAGGAGGAATATAATTATGCAAAGATTATACAATATAGATGAAGTAAAAAAACTTATCAGCCAGGGGAAGAAGCTGGTACTTGCCGGGGAAGAAAATTTGTTAAGTGATCTGCCGGCAGGACACTGGATCGGAGGTACTATTCCTTATTTTATGAGTGAAAAAGGCGGGGAACTTAATACGGAAAAGATTTTTGTAAACGAGGTTCCGGATT
>CAZVYR010000004.1:0-35015 GCA_964631555.1 uncultured Leptospirales bacterium | reverse complement strand
ATGAGATATCACGATTCTTCGGAATACTGAGTCCCGACTCACAGGATAAAGCAGAAGAAGAAAAGATTCCTGCCGGTATCTCAATAATAATCTGAGAATTTATTTTAAAATATTCACTTAAACTCTGCGCAAATTTAATTTCAACATTATGCCTTTGTCCATATGAAAATGTAAGAGCACTGACATCAAATCCTTCATTTATCGCGTAAGCTGCTGTTGTCGCGGAATCAATGCCCCCGCTTAGCAGAACCACAGCTTTTTTACCATCTTTATTCATATACAGCGCACCTCATCGGATAATTGACTTTAAACATCATCATATAAAAACATGCTTATTAATTTAGCCACAAAATAGGATCCGGAAAACAGAAAAACAGGCATTGTTAAAAGAAATGCCTTCAACTCACCGTTTGACAGAGAATGCGTATGCATTACCTTTCTTCCGAAGTAATTATAATGATAATTCTCAGGATCCTGATATCTCGAATATACCCTGGAAAAAATCAGGATCTGTATCCCTAATGTTACCAGCATAATATAACCGGTAATAATCCAGAACAGAAGATAAAAATCCACGGCTTTATTAATATGCGGCCTGATTAATAAAATAAGGCCAATAATACACATTATGGAAAACGTAATAAAAAAAGAGCCGATAAATCTCCTGCGGTATTTATAGTTCTTAGTATAAACATACTGTATAAGTATAAATATACTGACAGCAATTGAAAGGAGTATTATTGATAGAATCATTATAATCGGGCAGAGCTTTTAGATTATTAAATCAGTAAGCGCGAGCTCAACTATTCAATGTACAAATTTCCTCATTCTTATATTTATTAGAATCCCAATTGAGATCATTGACATAAGCAAATTTGATCCGCCATAGGAAACGAAACAAAGCGGCAATCCTGTTACAGGCATAATACCCAATGCCATCCCGATATTGATAAAGATATGATAGAAGAAAATCGAAGTAATCCCGCTTGCAAGGAGAGCACCGAACTTGTCCTTGGAACCCAGCGCGATCTGGATACCCCTGAATACTATTACAGAAAGCAGAATAATAATAATTATTGATCCCAGGAAGCCCCATTCCTCAGCCACAACGGAAAATATAAAGTCAGATGTTTTCTCCGGTAAAAACCCAAGCTGAGCCTGGCTGCCGTTCAGAAATCCCTTCCCCAGAAATCCCCCGGAACCTACCGCAATCTTTGATTGAATAATATTATACCCGGAGCCATGGGGATCAAGATTCGGATTTAAAAAAACAAGTATTCGTTTCTTCTGATAATCCTTAAGAAAATACTGGATAATAACGGAAAAAAACACTCCTAACGATAAAACAGTCGCAGGAATGTATATTCTCCTGTAATACTTTTTGATAAAGAAAAAATGCAATACAAATGAAGTAACCGCAATCAGCAACAGTATTCCGGATACTATGAATAATAAATTTATATCTTTAAAAAAATCCAAAATAAAATTGGACCCTTCTTCTCCTACCCATTCTCTATAGGTCAAAATCATTGGAACCACAAGAGCAATTACAGCTATAGTTATAATCGATAAAAGATGCGAAACATCCGCTCCGCCTACAAAAAGCAATGTAAATAATATTGGAATAAAGATCATAGCGGTACCGAAATCAGGCTGCTTCAGAATAATCAATACCGGGAACAAAGTCAATACAGTCGGGACAAGGAGTTCCCTGAAATTTTTAATATCTCTTTCTCTTAACTCAAGATACTTGGCTAATATCAAAATCAATCCAAGCTTCATGAACTCCGACGGCTGGAAGGAAAAAACACCTAAATCCAGCCATGCCCTTGTATTCCTTACCGGTGTTCCGAATATAGCTGTAAATAAGAGTATCAGAAGTAACCCTATATAAATATGCAATGAATATTCACCGAGAATTTTGTAATTTATAAATGTCACAGCTATCATCAAAACAAATCCAAATATAAACCATAGAAGTTGTTTTTTATACAATCCCTTATTAACTTTCTCGATTGTATCAAAGCCGGCACTATAAATCATTAAAATCCCGAATAAGACAAGCAAAATAACCGTAAATACCAATACATAATCGATTCTGTATATCTCATCTTTCCGGAACATTTAAAAATATCCTAATTGAAGTAATTTCAAGTATATTCGCTCAGCTACAGGAACCGCGCTTACTGCACCTGCAACACCATACTCAACAAGCACAACAATTGCAACTATCTTATCAGGATCACCATTATACGGTGCATAAGTAAGAAACCATGCATGCTGGCTTTTATCCTCCTTCCTTATCGAGCGAGTCTGGGCAGTCCCTGTCTTACCGGCAACCGGTACTTTTAAATAACTCAAACGCCTTGCTGTTCCGCTCTTCACCGCAAGCCGCATCCCTGATTTGATCGTATTGATCGTCGTTTCAGATAACGGGATCTCCCTGATCTTTTCGGGCATGATTCTCTTAATCACCTTACTGTTATCCGGGGAGCGAATCTCCTTTACAATATGAGGTTTATTGATAACTCCGTTATTTATTATACCGGAAATAAAATTAGCCATCCCCACAGCCGTAACACTTATAAATCCCTGGCCAATGGAAAGATTGATCGTATCCCCGTCATACCACTGCTGGCCGAAGGTTTTCAATTTCCATTCTTTCGAAGGAATAAATCCTTTTATCTCACCCGGAATATCGATTCCGGTAGTATCACCTAATCCCATATAATCAGCATATTTAAGAATTATCGAAGGGCCTATTTTATACCCAAGCTGATAGAAGTACACACTGCACGATTCGGCAATAGCTCCTTGCAAATCAAGCAGCCCATGCATCTTGTAACAGTAAAAATCCTTGTCAACAAAACCTTTAAGAGTATATTTCCCGGTGCAATAGTATGTCCAGCCCGGTTTCCACTTATCTTCCTCAAGAGCGGCAATAGAAGTAACAAGCTTAAATGTCGAAGCCGGGGGATAGCGTGATTGAATAGCCCTGTTAAGGAAAGGTTTATCCTTATCATTCTGTAATTCTTTAATTATTTTATCATTTTCCCTGGATACTAACAAATTAGGATCAATATCAGGTTTACTCAAAACTGCAAGTATTTCACCTGACGAAGGTTTTATCACAACTACAGCTCCCTTAAGCCCCTCCATTGCCTCACTTGCCGCTGCCTGAACTTCCGAATCAATTGTTAATATCAGGTTATTGCCTGCTATCGGATTCAGTCCTATCTCTTCGCCCTCAACCCTGTTTCTTACATCCACAATCCTTCTTATAAATCCATCAACACCTCTGAGAATTATATCATACTGGCTTTCTATACCGGCCTTTCCTATTTTCTGATAATACTTGTATCCTTTTTTTCTGTATTTAATATATTCCTCTTTGCTGATACTGCCCACATATCCCACAGGGTGAAAAAATATCTTTCCTAAATTATAAACCCTTACAGGTTCATCCTCCCAGTCAATATTCGGGAAAATATCCTTATGAGATGCTATTTTAACAATTAACTTAAACTCGACATCTTCCTTAATTACAAATCTCTCCCATGGATTCTGTTGTTTAATATTTCGTAAAACATCATTATAATCAATATTTAGAATATGCGAAAGCCTTTTAAGCGTTCTTTCAAGATGCTTTGCCGATTCAAATCTTGCGGGTATTGTAGAGATATTAAATGACGGCCTGTTGGAAACAATGACAATATTTTCATGACCAAGCTGAAAATTCCTGTCATATATTTCACCCCTGGGAGCAGGGATGGGCACATTATTCTCCATGTTCATCCTGGATTTACTTCTGTATTCTTCACCCTGTATTAACTGAATATTTATCAGTTGAACTATTAAAATAAAGAACAAAGCAAAAACAAGGACCAGGAAAGAGAACATTCTGAATCTGAAAACCTCAAACATTCTCAACCTAATAGTTGATTGAGCCATCTATGAAGTCCCCTCCGCAGACAGAGCGTCGGCAAATAATTTATCGTATAAAATAAAAAGGAGTGGGGCGAGTAAGGCATTATAAAACGATTCCGGAAAGATAATACTAACTACCGTGGAAATTGCACCTTCATTGAAGAGATAGGAAAGAATCAATGTTAAAATACCTTTAATTATTGAAGCTATAAAAACCATAAGAAAAATAGTCAATACATTGCTCTTCAGAATAGTTCTCCCAAACATGCCTACGAAAAATCCGAGTGCCATTTTAGGGAATGCGAGTAATCCCAGGGGTGAATTCGAAATAGCGTCATGGAGCAACCCGCTGATAAAGCCTGTTACTTCCCCATAGAATGATCCGAAACTATAAGAGAAATAGACTACAGCAATAAACGTAAGATCAGGTTTTACTCCTGCTATTCTCAAAACATCAAAAGAGGAATGCCCCTGAATGATCAACGAAATAATTATAAGGGCACCTGAAAATATATATGTACTAATCATGATCCTCGTCGTTCAATAACTCTAATAATTCAGGATCAGGTTCCTTCTTGATTACGAATACTTCCTCGATCTGTGAATAATCTATGATCGGTTTAACAAGAACTCTCTGGAAGCTGCTGGATTCAAGTACGATTGATTTTACAACTTTACCTACCAGAAGCCCCTGTGGGAAAATACCTCCCTGCCCGGAGCTGATTACCATATCGCCGAAATTCACCGATACCGACTTATTCAAGTAATCCATAACACAAAGATTGGTATTTGAAGCATACCCGGAAAGGAGCCCCGGGAACCTGCTTTCCTGCAGCATAACTCCGATATTTATGTCTGTTGAAATAATAGGTTGAATTCTGGAAACACTTCCCCTTACTTCAATTATCTTTCCAAATACGGCTTTTTCATCCCCGCTGAAAGAAATGACGGGCATATTTACTTTTATTCCGTCATTACTGCCTCTGTTTATTATAATTGTTCTGAACCAGTTATCCGGGTCCTTGGAGATTATAGTCGCGGGAAGAAACTCATAGGATATTTTCTCTTTTATATTTAATAAACTGCGTAGTCTTTGATTCTCCCTTTTTATTTCCGTTAATTCTTCCGTAATTTCCTCATAATGTCGCAATTTGGTTCTCGTCTTCTTAAGCTCTTCCCTGATATCACTCAACTCTGTAAAACCGGCCCATAGTTTATGTATTTCATCCTGTATCTTGTGGTAACCTTTCTGAAACGGCATAACAAACAAACTGCCAACCCCTTCAATCGATGTTGTAAATGCTGAAGATTGAACAGACAGGGAAACAATACAGAAAAGCGTAAATACTACAAACGCAAGGATAGTCTTATGTCGTATGATAAAATCCAAAAGTTACATTGACCAAATTTAGTATATTTTTAAAATGAACCTTAAATACAGTAATCAGTGAGTCTGCAGTTCGTCCCTTCCCTGTTACACACAGGTAAAAGATGCAGTTTTTCGCCGCTCACTTTTCACTTTCTAACCAGGCAATTATCTTCACTTCTTCTATTTTAGATGAGACCTGTATAGATTCTTTATTTCTTCAAGAAATTTCCCGGTTCCCATTACCACGCATGTCAGCGGATTTTCCGCTCTTATTACAGGGACTCCTGTCTCTTTACTGATAAACTTATCAAGCCCTTTTAGCAGAGAACCTCCGCCTGTCATAACAATACCTCTCTCCACAATATCTGCCGCTAATTCCGGAGGTGTCTTTTCAAGAGCGTGTTTAATCGCATCCAGTATCTGGTCAGCCGGCTCCTTGATTGCCTTTCTGACTTCAGCGGAATCTATCTCAAGAGTTCTTGGCAGACCTGAAATAGCGTCCCTGCCTTTAAGCTCCATCTTGTCCATTTTCTTTTCAGGATACGCGTTACCGAGCCTGATCTTTACTTCTTCAGCCATCCGCTCCCCGACTATCAGGTTATACTGAGTTCTCATATATTTAATAATAGCTTCATCAAATTCATCACCAGCAACTCTTATGGAATCGGCAATAACCATACCGCCAAGGGATATGACAGCTATTTCTGTTGTGCCGCCTCCGATATCGACAACCATATGGCCGGCAGGCTCATGTATCGGAATATTCGCTCCGATCGCCGCAGCAAGAGCTTCTTCGATCAGAAAAATTTCCCTTGCGCCCGCCTGTTCACATGATTCGCGAACAGCCCTTTTTTCAACTTCAGTAATACCTGATGGAACCCCTATTACAACCCTGGGGCGCACGAGAGCACGTCTTTTATGGACTTTGGCAATAAAATACCTGATCATTTTTTCAACGGTTTCGAAATCAGCAATAACCCCGTCTTTCATCGGCCTGATTGCCACAATATCACCTGGTGTCCTTCCGAGCATTCTCTTGGCTTCCTGACCCACAGCAAGCACCTTTGAGGTACTTGTCTGGACAGCGACTACGGAAGGTTCGCTTAAAACGATACCCTGACCTTTTACATGTACCAGTGTATTTGCCGTACCCAGATCAATACCCATATCATTTGAAAACAAACTGTAAATCGAATCAAATATCATATTGTTTTATCACACTCACTTCTTGATCTAATATTATGGGTGTTTCCTGAAATCAGGTCTTCCCGGTATATCAAGTAAAACATATTTCTCAGGAAAATCTGTCTCATTATTATTACCAAAACCCATTAGGGAATAAATTATAATAAATAATTATTAAGGAGCCCCATTAAAATAATGGAAATCCCTTATTAAAGAAATCAGAAAATATAATCGAATTTCCTTTGTGTAAATCTTTAAAAATATTTAGCAGGACTCTATGAAACCGGATTATCAGTGCTGCTAGAAAGTGAAATGATTATTATATACCCATGAATTACAACAATTATTTAATGAATTAAAATAAATTTAATAATTATATGGAAAATCAAACAAAAACCGTTATTTTACATCAAACCTAAAAGCTTTTTAGCTTCTTTGTTGGTATTATCATTAGCCAAAACCTCGGTCCAGATCGCCCTGGCTTTTGTTTTTTCTCCTAAAGCGGAATAATTTTTCCCTATCCATATTTTCAATAAATTATCTTTTCCGTCTTCCTTAAGGGCACTTGTAAAATGATACAATGATTCCTTGAAAAGAGACTGATTGAAATAAATCCTGCCCAGGTTAATATTAGCCAATTTAATTAATTTTGCATCCCGGGAGGAACCAAGAATATCCTTAAAGCACATAATAGAATCAGTATATTTGCCTGCCAGGTTATAGGCACATGCCAGGAAGAACTTACCCCTGATATTATCAGTTACCATACCGTATTTTTTCAGAATCTCAAGGCCATAATCCTTATTGTTATTATAAATATTTATCAGGGACAAAAATCTAATATCGTCTGTATTTGAAATTTCTTTTAAATTATTATCTTTGGTTAATGAAAAAATAACATCAGTATTATAATACCCCGTATAAAAATAAGACTTGGCGAGAATCAAACGATACTCGGGAGTTAAATCATCATAGCCTGACAGGGCAATCCCCTTTCTGATATTTCTGACCGCTTTTAAAAATTCAGATATAATTTTATCATCATTAACAAAGTCCTGGTAACCATTTATAATTATTTCCGAAAAAGTCTTATTCAGGTTAAGCTCAGCAATTTGATAATGTACCTTCCCGGCCAGTAAAAAGGATTCGGCTGATACCTGGTTCTTTGTATTATAATCATCGCAAATCCTGCTTATCTCCTGTAATTCAACAATTTTTGTTTTATAATTATCAATACCGGAGATTTTTTCTAATTTGGAATAAATTTTATTATAATTATATTTCCAGAAAAAAATATAATTTTTATATTTCGAACCCAGATAATACAGCCCTGCTATTGCCAATATTATCAGCAAAAACCTGAATATTTTTTTTCTTTTTCTTTTAGACTTATAGCTATAATACATACTAATCTGCGTGTACTTTAAAATGCTTGTACACCTGGTCAAACTTTGCATTCACCGGGCTGCCTTCTTTAAATAAAAAGAGCCTGGATACATTACTTCCTTTCATCGATAACATTAAAAAATTACTTCCCTTCTTAAAATCAGCCATCCTGTGGAAATCGAACCTGAAAAACCTGTTGCCAGTTTTAAAATTAATACCATTCTCCAGAATCTCGATAGTGCCCTCACCCAGTCTCTTAATCTTTTCATACCCTTTAAGAGTTGAATCAATAATACTATCATGCATATTATAATCAATCAGGTTTGAAGAATCCTCATAAAGCGCTCCCCATGATATTCCGGGAATACTATCATCAGCAAGCGCATCTTCATCTTTCCTTACTATTGTATCGACATATGTATCGACATCCCTGTCAATATCGACAAATGCCATGTCCGGTTTTTCTTCTTTCGCTGCCCCCGTATCAGGGAAAAATTTTGCCCTGTTAATTTCACTATAATCAGTAAAAATTATCTCATCTTCGGCAACAACATCTTCTTCTTTAAGGCCGTAATTCAGGTCCAGATCAGAAGCCACAGCGTTGTCCCATTCAGCAGGTCTTTCTTCAACGCTGCGCAAAGAATGAGGGCCGGGCATAACTCTCCCCCCAGTACCCCTTGAAAATTCCGACACCTGGACTGCCGGTTCTTTTCTGGTTCTGCTGATCAAAGTATACAAAATAAAAAATATACCGGAAATAATAAGGATAAGACTTAAATACAGCATACTCTTAATATTTATTTTAATTTAAAAAAATCATCGATGAATCATTATTTGGTTATTTCGAGAAATAAAAGGAATTTACTTTATTTTCTCATTTTACGAAGGGAAAGTCCGCCCTGATCTCTCTATCTTAAAGATACATATCTTTATCTTCTTGCGAATAACGGGAGTGTCAAGGACTTTTCATTTTGCCGGGTTGAAAAAGCAGAATGAATATTATTATGAAAGACATTCCTTTGTTCGTTTTATCCTCAGGCTCAATTCATTAAAATCTCCCTTACTGACAAGCCCGGAATCAACAATATAGGATGCACCGCATGCGACTACCTTGTCCACCTTCAGATAATCGGAAAAATTACTCTCATTTATCCCGCCCGTAGGGATAAGAAGGAAGTCCTTCATTTTAAACGGAGCTGTAATTGCTTTTATATAACCCGGTCCGCCTAAATTCTCGGCAGGGAATATTTTAATGATCCCCGCGCCTGATTTTAATGCCTGGTTCAATTCACTCGGTGTAGATATGCCGGGTACAAAAGGTATTTTCTTTAAATTCGCAAACTCCAGTAATTCCACATCCAGCCCGGGAGCAACACCGAATTTTGCGCCTGCTTCAACAGCCTGCTCCATAGCGCTCTTTGATAAAACGCTTCCTGAACCCACAACCAGTTCCGGGAATCGCCTCCCGGCTTCCTTTATGCATTCAAAAGCAATCTCAGTTCGAAGTGTTATTTCAAGAACATTAACGGAATTATTCAACAAAAATTCGGCAGTTTTAAGACAATCATCAACTTTAGTGAAAACCGCTACCGGTATTATTTTATTCTCATTTAATAATTCACTTAAGTTCATACTTTAAATTTCGGGTAGGATAATTCAATCTGGTTCCCGTCAGGATCCAGAAAAATAACGCTCTGGCCTTTCCTTATATTTTCAGGACCGAACACAATCGGTATATTCCTGGCGTTTAACTCATCGACCGCGTCCTCAAAATCATCTTCATCCACAGTAAAACTTACACGGTTTTTTGAATCTCCCTGACTTTTATAATTTTCCTCTTCATGAAGACAAATAATAATCTCGCCCTCTTTAATATAAGCCTGTCCGGCATTATTGTCTATAACTTCAAAATCAAATAAATCCTTATAAAAGTTTATCGAATTTTCAAGATTTGAGACTGTCAACCCCAAATGATTTATGCTCTCTATTACTATCATCATCAATCTCCGTTAATATTGCTTTTAAAACAAGTAAGCGCTGGTACAAATAACTTTTATGAATTATTCCGGTAAAACCACAATCCGCCCATATCCCGAATATTGATTCAAGAGATAGTATATATATTTTATCATGTCAATAAATATAAATTAACTTTATTAAAAAGTTGATTCAATAAAACAGCCTTCCGCTCCGTATCCGCTCCGTATCCGCTCCGTTTCAAAGTCGTCTCCTCTCCGATTCCCCTACGTTTCAAAGTCGTCTCAAAGTCGGCTCCCCTCCGTTTCAAAGTCGTATTCCTGCGTCCCCTAAATCCTATTCAGCACTGAAAAGAACTCTTTTATCTTATCCCTGTCCTTAACTCCCGGGCTCTTTTCCAGGCTGCTTGAAAGATCAACAGCATACGGATTTACTTTTCTTAATGCATCCTCAATATTGCTGCTATTAAGCCCGCCTGAAAGAAAAAGCTTTTCACTGAAATCAATATCTTTCAGAATTTCCCAGTCAAATGCCTTTCCAGTGCCCCCGTAAGCATTTTTTGAATATGTATCAAGCAAATAAAAACCGGCAGAATCATAAACATTAAGCTTTATTAAATCCTGCCTGTCCTTTATCCTGAATGCCTTTATTATCTTTTTTCTGAACTTCCCGATAAATTCCGGGGATTCATCTCCATGGAATTGCAGCATATCAATCCCGGTAATATTTATAATATCATCAATATATTCTTTTAAGGGATCAACAAATACTCCGACACTTTCAAATTTAAACCTGTCTTTCAACCCGCTGATTATCCGGGCTGCTTTTTCAGGCACAATGAACCTCGGGCTTTTATCATAGAAAATAAATCCAAGCATATCAGCGCCGTATTCCAGCGACATCATCGCATCATCGATATTGGTAATACCGCATATCTTGACAAGGGGCCTATTCATAATAATCTCCGAAAAGGCCGGTTATCGCCCCATTAATATTATCCTGCTTCATGAAACTCTCGCCTATCAGAAAGCCGTTGACTCCGTTGTTGAACAACGCGCG
Source organism: uncultured Leptospirales bacterium (assembly GCA_964631555.1). Taxonomy (GTDB): domain Bacteria; phylum Spirochaetota; class UBA4802; order UBA4802; family JAFGDQ01; genus CAZVYR01. The sequence continues at coordinate 24,112 of CAZVYR010000004.1, read as the reverse complement.
GACACCTTCGGCAGAGCTGATCCCGCTTTCCGAAATAATAGTTCTGTTTTCAGGCCTGCCTTCTGACTCAATTATTTTCAAAGTGTTATTGACATCAACTGTAAACGTTTTCAGATCACGATTGTTAATGCCGATTAGCTCAAAACCCAAATCAAGAGCCCGCTTATATTCAGAAACAGTATGCACTTCAAAAAGCACCTTTAAATTCAAAGCAGATGCAATACCATTGAGTTTCTTTATTTCAGAATCAGTTAAAACAGCAGCAATCAAAAGCACTGCCGAAGCCCCTTCCAGAAAAGCACGGTAAACCTGGTATTCATCCACGACAAAGTCCTTCATTAACACAGGCTTACCCGAAGCCTCCTTTGCAATACCGATATATTCATACTTGCCGGAAAAATAATCCGGCTCAGTAAGCACTGAGATCGCATTAACCGCTTCAGATGATCCGTAAGCTGCCGCAATAAGACTCACATCGAAATTCTCTCTTATTACTCCCTTTGAAGGGGAAGCCTTTTTAATCTCTGCGATCAGAAAAGGCAAATCCGCGTTAAAGGCATACAAAAAATCAACCGGCCTGTATCCCGAACCCGATTTGTGCTCAGCATCCTGTCTTATTCTTTCAAGACTCAAAGCCTGTTTTTCTTTTTCCAGTAGCCTCTTCCTGTTGCCAACTATATCTTCCAGAATCATTTTGTTTTGCTCTCTCTAATCTTTATATCCTTTAAAAAAAGGATAACAATATTTCCGTATACATCACTTTCAAGCTTAAAATCCCTGACTACACCATAAACAGAAAGTAATTTTTCCGACCTCCACCATTTTGTCAAAAGATCCGGCTCCTTCTTTATAATATCCGTCAGCCCGCTGTCTTTTACATCACCTCTTATTTGCAGCCACCTGCTGGAATAAAGATTACAAATCAGCTTTTTATCATATCTCCCCTCAGGCGATATAATTACAAAATCAAAGTCAGTCAGTATAGCCTTATTGTAAATACTAATGAGATACTTTATCATATATTTTTTATAGTATCTTGAACTGCGGAACAACCCGGTATTCCATTTAAGATATAACTTCTTTAAATTTATATAATTATTATAAGCACTATCGGAGGGTTCAGTCGGAGATCCCGTCGGAGATTCCTTAAGAGATTCCGCATAGATATCCCTGCGGAAAAGAGAGTAAAAGTTAGGTGGATTAAAAGAACTTCTTGCTTTTTCTGCGTTAAAATCTTTACCGGCCGGTATTGAAGCCTGATCAAAGGGGAAAATATTTAATATTAAACAAAGAATTATAAGAATATTTTTGTTTTTCAAAATATTGAACAAGTTTACTCTTAAAAGATCATTTTATTATTATACGCAACCCGTGCAGAAAATTAAATATATTTATAAAATAAATATATCTATCCCCAAAAAGGGATAGATATATTCAATAGATTCAATAATCAAAAATCTATTTTTGAACTATTGCATCAGACGGACATGCATCAGCGCAGGTCCCGCATTCTGTACAAGCTTCCTGATCGATGACATATTTATCACTGCCCTCACTAATAGCGTCTGAAGGACACTCATCAGCGCATACTCCGCAGGAAACGCAATCATCTGTTATTTGATAAGGCATATACTTCCTCCATATATCTCTTCTGCTTCATGGGTTAAAAATAATAACCCGGAAAAGCAATTAATTAAATTAACTCACGTATTTTTTGGGATTGAAAATAACATTTCCCTAATGTCAAGCTTTTTATAAAAAAATATTCTTGCTTTTTAGCCAAAGCAGGAATAGTCCAACCAGAGATTAAAACTGCTGACTATTTACTAACTCAACTGTGAAGACTCTTTTAAATAATATTTATCTCTGAAACAATAATTTAAATATAACCAAAATAATCAATCAGGATAAGGTATGTATCTCTATAACTATAAAGGAAGCATCTCAATGAAAAAAATATTGGTCCTTGCTTTTCTTGTCGCATTCAGTCTCGCGCCCGGCCTGCTCTACAGCTCGGATAACCGCATTTTCGATGATGAACGCGTTTACACCAGGGCCAGGATTACCGAGATAAAAAGAATACCGGTAAAGGAAGGGGGTATTTCAACTATAGAAACAAGCATATACCTGAAGATCCTTGACGGCGAATTAAAAGGACAAACAAAGACAGCAGTTTTCAAAGGCAGAGACGATTTACCCAGAGACATGAATTACAAAAAAGGGAACATTGTCTTCGTGGGTATATCCACAGTCGGCAGCGACGATCCTGTCGAATATATATCATTGTACGACATAGACAACACGTCCGGTATCATTATAATGTCCGTGCTTTTACTGCTGTCCATCATACTCATAGGCAGATTTAAAGGCTTGTTCTCACTGCTTTCCCTTATAATAACGATTCTTCTGCTGTTCTTTGTATTCATTCCTTTAACACTCAAAGGATACCCGCCCCTGCCTATAGCAATAGCGATATCGATCATCTCGATAATAATAACCCTGCCGATCATAGCAGGCATCAGGCTAAAGACTCTGTCCGCGATCATAGGCGCCTCCGCAGGAGTTATCATTGCGTCTCTTCTTGCAGTATTCTTCGGCTGGATAATGCATCTTTCCGGTATAGTTTCCAACGAAATGCTGACCGTCTTTTATACCTCGACCGCCGACATCGACCTCAGAAGCATAGCGCTCTCAGGCATGATAATAGCCGCGCTAGGAGCCGTGATGGACGTGTGCATCTCAATAGCATCCTCAACCCAGGAAATATTCAATGCCAATCCCGCTATCTCCGAAAAAGAAGCGCTCAAATCCGTGCTTAACATCGGCACAGATATTCTTGCTTCAATGGTCAACACCCTGATCCTTGCCTATGTCGGCAGTTCCCTCTCCCTTATACTTCTCATTTCAATGCGCTTCGATCCGGGCATGCCGCTATGGATGATATTCAATCACAATCCTGTTCTGAGCGAACTTGTCAAATCCGCGGTCGGAAGCATAGGCATGTTCCTGTGCGTACCCATTACTGCGATTGTTGCAGTCAAACTGTTCAGAAAGAAAGCTGAGAAAGCAACAGTCTAAAAGATCCTTGCAACAGCCGACTTCAGTTTTCCTGCAGCACCGGCAATATCCTCATTGATCATATAAAGACACGGAACAAACAAGAGAGTAAGAAAAGTCGCGAACAGCAAACCGTAAGCCATTGCCATAACGGTCGGAACGAGCGTCTTCGCATTCCCTCCAATGCCGTATGCCGTAGGCATAAGTCCTGCTACTGTTGTAACAGTTGTCATGATTACGGCTTTCAGGCGCAATGCAGCTCCTTCGGAAATATGCCTGAATAGTTCCGGTCTTGTTGATCCCGGATTTGCCCTCTTTTCCCTGTTTATGAAGTCAACCATCAATATACTGTCATTTACAACAACCCCGCACAGCCCGAGAAAACCGACTAATCCCATAAAACTTAAAGGAATTCCGTGAAGCTGGAATGCTAACAGTACCCCGATAATACCAAAAGGCATCACGAGCATCACTACAACAGGCTGAGTGAAAGACCTGAACTGAAGTACTATCAGCAAATATATCAAAAACAATGCTAAGATAAATGACATCCCGACATAGGACATCGTTTCCGAGCTCTCTTTGGATTCGCCTTCAAAAACAAGATAAGTCTGCTTATATTTCTTTGACAATTCTCTATATTTATTTTCGATAATTCTTTGTACCGCAAGAGGAGTACTTTTATTCATATTCAGGTCCGCGGTAACACTTATGGCCCGGTCGCCATTGTAATGATTGATCTCAGACTCGCCGTCTCCGCTTTCAAGCCTTGCAATATCCTTTAACCTTATCAGCCTGTTTGAATCATTTTCAATAAGCAGGTTCATGAGATTTTTTTCATCCATTCTGAATTCATCTTCAAGCCGGACAACGAAATCAAGCTTGTTTTCCAGCGTCTGTATATACGTTGCGGTTGAACCTTCAAATGCCGTTCGTACTGTTGAGGCAATAGTATCTACATTGAGTCCAAGCTCCGCCATTTTATTAAAATTAAATACGAACCGGAGCTCTTCCTTGCCCTTTTTTAAATCGGTGTCAATATCGTAAACCCCATCAATCGTTCCGAGCATGTTAATGATTTCTTTCATTACTGCTTTTGCTTCATCCTTGCTTTTGCTTATGATCTTTATGTCGACAGGTTCTCCCACAGGAGGCCCGGACCTGTCCTCTCTCAGAATTACGGACTTAATATCCTTCGGAAATTTTTCCATCTTCATTTTTTCACGCAGATCTTTGTTTATCTCTGCGGCTGTACGCTCTCGTTCGTTTATGGGAACAAGACGCAGTTGTATTGTAGACCAGTAATCATGTTTCATGGACTGATGACCGGAATGTGTCCCTATCTGGCTAAAGGTTGAAACCAGTTCCTTCTCAGGAATATGTTTTACCAGTATTCTTTCAACGCCCTGAGTTAATTTTTCAGTAGTATCAATGGAAGACCCGCTTGAAACATCGATATCAATATTTATCGTTTCTGTAGTATCATCCCAGAACAGCACGAATTTCTTTATTGTTTCATTTGAAAAAATAACAGAAGCGATAAATAATAATATAAATATTCCCAATACAGCGTACCTGAATTTCAATACCCTGTTCAGCAATTTTTTATAGAAATTCGCAACAGGTTTAAACCAGTGATCACGCCTTGTTTCTCCTGCCTTTATGATTTTATGTTTACCGTGAGACAGGTGATTAGGGAGTATTGTAATCGCCTCAAAAAGGCTGAAAAGAAGAGCAGCGGTTATAATTACGGGATAAATAAAAATGAATTTCCCCATCGGTCCTTTGATAAGAAGCATTGGGAGGAAAGCGGCAATAGTTGTAAGAATACTTACAAGCACCGGAGCAAATACTTCCTTTGTTCCTTCGATTGCAGCTTTCAGAGGCGGTATACCCGCATTCTTTTTCTCAAAAACTATTTCCGCGACAACGATCGCGTCATCCACAAGCATACCAAGAACTGTAATTATCGCGCCCAAAGTTATCGTATTAAGCGAATAGGAATTGATCCCCATAAATATTAACACACAGAACATGCTAAATGGTATACCTAAAGCAGTCCAGATAGAGGTTTTAAGATCGAGAAATATAAGAAGTACTGCTATTACCAGAATAAATCCCAGTACAGCATTGCCTATTACTACATTTATTAATGAATTTATTGATTTTGAATCATCAGAAACAAAGGTGATGTCGAATTTATCTTCGTAAAGCTCCTTGTTATCTTCCAGGCATTTTTTTATTTTACCTGTAGTTTTAATAGTATCAGCCACTTCTTTTTTCTTTACTAGAAGCACTACTGATTTATTGTTATTAACATTTATCCTTACGTCTTCTTCCTCGAAGCCGTCTTCAACTTTGGCAATGTCCTGTACCATTACGCGTCTTTGCTCGAAACCCGACCGGATGATAACCTTTCCTACGTCAGCCGGGTTTTGGAACTGGCCTATTGTAACTATATTTTTCTCATTATAAACTGATCTGAGACTCCCGCCGGATGAGCGTATGTTCCTTTTTTTTATGCTGTTAACGACTTCCGTCAGGGAGATATAATAGTCATTCATTTTATCCGGATCAACATTTATATGTATCTCCCTGTCGAGATAACCGTACATATCTATTTCGCTTACTCCGTCCACGCGTTTGACCAGATTTTCCATGATATCTGCGGTCTTATATAACTCAGCAGGGGTTGCAGCTTTCCCGTTTAAATCCTTTATTGAGAGACCTATACTGAATATCTCTCTTAACCCGGAATTAAGATCAACAACCGTCAGATCCTCCACTTCATCAGGTATATCCTTAATATTGCCGATTGTAATATTCCTGTATACTTCGTCCTTGACCTTCTGCTTGTCGTCCACGTCCTCGTCAATATCTACTACGATCCGTGCTCCGCCTTCAATTGAAACCGAGGTGAATTTATCTATCCCGTTTATTTCACTCAGTTCATCTTCTACAGGTACCACTGCATTCAATTCCACATCCTCAGGGCTGGCCCCGGGATATGTTATTGTTACTATCATCTTGTCGATCGCAGTCTGAGGAAAATCCTCTCTCTTGATGTTCATCGACATTACTATACCGATGACGAACACCGACAGAAATATAAGACGTACTATAAGTTTATCTTTTGCAAAAAATTCTATATATCTTTTCATCTGTATTATTTCCGTGTATTATTCCTGGTCAATCAGATCTTTATAATCTATGTAATATCCTATAAGCTGATTCTTTAATTCAAGCATTTCGATCTTCTTTAAAGCTATGTTATTTTCCGTATCAATTACATAAGACAGGTTAAGCCTTGCCTGGCTGTATTTTCTTTTTTCCGTTTTAAGCTGCGATGCAAGTGCCTTTAAAACAGCGTCCATCTTCTCAAGCATTCTCTTTATTCCCTCAGCCGAAATCCTGTACCCGGACAGACCTTTCCTGAAATCGTTAAAGGTGCTTTCATATTCATACTTCAAAGCCATAAGCCCGATCTCTGCTTCTTTAAGATCGCTTTCAGCCGAATTATTGCCTATACTATAAGTAAATTCAAAGCCTATACCGTAATCAGTCATATCGGGTTTTGACGCAGACGCAGAATCTTCCGAGATTCCTTTTCGCGTTACCTGGCTGTAAATATTAAACTCAGGAAGGAGCTTATTTTCGCTGACTTCTATTTTGTAATCCAGCTTCTTCATAGTCAGGTCAATAAGCCTTGCAGAATTGGTTTTACTGAAATCCACATCTTCGAAACCGCTCAGCCTGGATTCCCGAAAAAATCTTGTAAACTCTCCTCTCTCAGGCTCTGCTTGTATATGAAGATATAATTCTATTTCATTCTCTATCTTTCCAAGACTTGTCCTGTATTCATCAAGCCGGCTCTCATAGTCCAGTGTTGAGGCAACAGCCCTCTGATAATCGTCCTCATCCGAAAGCCCTGCCTTCACCTGTCTTCTGATCTTTTCTTCAAGTACTTTGGAATTCGATATCGATTCTTCTAAGTTAAGAATTATCTCTTTATACAGGATCCATTCAAAATAGAGCTTCTTATATGCATTCAGTATGCTTTTATTATTTTCGATGTACTTTACTCTCTCAATATCAAGCTGCATCTTCGCGTTTTTCTCTGAATATTTATCTACTTTGCCCAGAAAATTATATAAAAGAGGCTGTGTGATCTTTAAAGATACCGAAGGTTTATATATGGAATAATCCGGGGTCGAAGCTAATTCACTATACCTGGTTTTAGAATAATTCAATTCCGTGCTGACGCTTGTCCCTGTGGGGATCAGCTTCTTGCTTAATCCGGTGTAAAAGCCGGCGGTATTCACATTACCGCTGCCGTATGTTGTAGAGCTATCTTCCGCGGAGCTGTATTCCCCGCCTGCGTTAACTGCAATATCTCCTGAGGATTCTGCTCTCTTTATTTCGTTCCCGGCAAGCATCACATCTGTTTCGTTTCCCTTTATCTCAGGCAGGCTGCTTTCAATTCTTTTAATAAAATCATCATATTTTAAAACCGGCCTTGCCTGTGCCTCTCCAAATGACGGGAGACAAACTGATAACAAAAACGACAAAGTTATAGTTGTATGTAAAACAGCAATTTTCATAGTTACTTTTCATCCTATATAATTTTAATTATAAGAGCGGTACGGCTCCGGCATGACCGGCAACAGTATGCAATCCGGTTATATGGTATACAGCGAAGGATAATGATGCGACCTGGCTTGCAAGGTTGTACCCGGTTTTTCCGGAAAAGCTTATAAAAGAGTACTAACTTACAAGCCTGGACTTCTTTAAGATGGAATTCCTGTACTCGGAAGGAGTCTGGCCTGTGAAATTTTTAAAAACGCTGTTGAACGTAGACTTGGAATTAAATCCGCATGAATATGCTACAGAAAGAATATTTGCATCACTGTTTGTAGGATCCTCGAATATCCTTATTGCTTCTTTTATTCTGTATTCGTTAATAAACTTATAGAAATTCATATTCAGCGTATCATTGATTACAATAGACAAATGATGTGAGGGGATATTCATTAAAGACGCCAGTTCTTTTATGTTTATATTTTCATTAAGGTATGGTTTGTTCTTTTCCATATACTCTCGTATATTGTTTAAATATTCCTTTCTCTTTATTTCGTCAATGTTCTGCTTCGCATATTTTTCCTTCTCTTTTCTGACGTTCTCTTCCTTGAGCTCATCGAGCATCTCCTTTGTTTCTTTAATAGTATCAGGCTTATTGATCAGGTAATACGCAGTCGCGTATATTATAACAGTAAGCAGCAAAATACCTGCCAGCATACTTAACGGGTTTCTTTCGATTATCCCGAAAGAAGTAAGCCAGAATTCAAAATTCCATATAAGAAAAAAAAGCAGAGAGAGAAGTGTCAGCTTTACAAGCCAGTTCATATCATACTTTTCAATATCAGAAAAATAACTCTTAACCTGCGAATAATATTTCCTGAGACCTTCAAAGGAAATAATAATATATACCAGGGAATTGGCCAGGCCGGTACCAATAACGACAAAAGCCACGATCCTGATATACTTTTCCCGTTCGTACGGTAAAAGAATAAAACTCACGAAAGATATGATTACCATGAAAACATAAATTAAAAAATGAGAAAGCGATTTAAACCTGAACTTTTCAATGCGGCCGGTCATTAATGAAGTATAAAAATATATCAATACACCGATCACTGAAATAGCGGGAACAGACAGATGCGTCAGTAAAGAAATTCTGGGAATATATTCATTTGCATGCAGAAACATGGAAAAGAAAATAGAGGACAGGATAAAAATAAAAAGCGCGAAAAATATATTTGCCCGCCTGTTTTTCTTCAATGTCAGAAGTATAAAAATAAGCAGACATGCCTGCGATACTTCGAACATAGTAAAGAAGTCTAATATGTAACGCATTGTTTCAAACGAAATGCTCATATTATTCAAATCATATCTCAAATATATTTAACAGAATGCGGAGTATCAAATTGACATAGCATCAAACACAAGTCAAATAAAAGAACTGATAACAAAATTAATGCTAAAATCGAAAAACAAATTTTTTTTACAAATCTAAAAAAAAATTCAAAAAAGTTATCAAAAATTGCCAAAAACCGTGACACATTTACGTATATAAAGGTAAGAGGATAAAAATATATTACCCGGTAGGGAACAGGCATGCCTGTTCCCTAGTAATCACCAAAGGAAATAACAAATGGCAACAGCAACAACTAACATACTGATAAACACATTAAGCGGACGTATAGGCAATGTCGTCTTCTACATGAACCGCGGCAGACAGTGCGTACGCGCGCATGTAATTCCGCGCAACCCGGATACAGAAGCCCAGCGCGCAGTGCGCAATGCATTCGGCGATGCTGTGCGCACATGGCAGGCCATGTCTGCGGACGGGAAACACGAATACATCCGCAAGGCCCGCTACCTAAACATGAGCGGCTACAACCTGTATATTTCGAAATACATGAAAAGAATAATGCAGTCACTTAATCTTACTTCAACAGACGAACTGACTTCTCTGACCTGGAACCTGGAACTTCCAACCTGGAACTTTCTTCCGCTCTCTGAGCGAATCCCCTCCGTTTCAGACTCGTATATGAATGCATCCTGCATAAATGCGCAATCACGCTGTCCCGATCCGGCCCCCGGATAGCAAAAAACCGTTCCGTCAGTTAATAAAACCATTCCGGCAAGGCAGCAGCATGAATTCCCATTTCATGCAGTGCAGACTTATTATGCCTGCACATGAACGAATGCGCAAAGACAAACTGGTCACGACTCAAAGTCGATTTTATAAACAGCCTTTCCTGAAATATAATAAAGAACTTTATCATGTACCGCAAACCCTGTGCAGTTTTTTACTATTCTATAAACATTATGAATGCCGAACCTCGTGTCAATTTCCACCGCGATCAGCATCCCGTCATCATGCAGCACAAGAAACGAATCGCTTCTCCCCGGGAAAAAGCCAAAAGAAACTATTTTATTAGCAGGATAATAAACCAGTTTTTTATTGGCCGAATCTATGAAGAAAGGCCTGCTCTCTGCATTCCCTGTCCATTGCGCGTATATCCTGTTCCCCTGGCGGAAAAGTAATACTTTCTTTTTAAGCTTTCTTCCGGCACCTAACTTATATTTTTTAATATCGCTGTCTTCCCACACGGAAATAAAATCTTTCGGAGGCTTGTCATAAGTTTTGAAAATCTCCATAGCTTCCGAATATTCCTCATTAAGCTCGCGTCTTTTTCTGCCTTTCTTCCCAGGATTGTCATGATACTTGGGAATCCATTCAGGATGAAGTACTCGCTGCACCAGCAAAGGATAACAGACAGTGACCTTTTGTTCCTGTACCTTAATATTCTTTCTCCAGGTTTTATACCCGTCCTTCTCAAGCCTAACATGGTAAGTCTCAGGTACCAGGTTGCGTATAAGAATATTCTCCTCAAGCATATTGCTTTTTTCAATGACCCTGCCATTGAGCTTTACAACCACGCCGGACTCGTCATTCTCAAGATAAATCCCCCCTGTCTTTACCAGCCTGAACTTGCTGTCCAGCCTGTATCCCATTGAAAAAAGTATCAACAAAGGAATAACTATTATAAATACGCAAAACAGCCCCAGTATATAAATCCGCTTTCTTTTAAGTCCCATATCCCGTTAACCTGCCCTGTGCTTGGGTGTAACCCAGAAGCCCATGTATTTGCCGAGCATAAGCCTTGTCTGAGCATCCAGCGCCGGTATTGCTCCGAACGCGGTAATAGTAAGCGGAACAAGCAGCCACTGAAGCACATGATAAATTTTATTATGAGGCCTTATCTTCACAGGCATACTCGGCATAAGGCTCACAGCGATCATAGATGAAAGAATGAGATTTGACATAGTGATCATCATGATATTTCTGGTTATATAAGGCAGATTATAGCTAAGCATACTGGTGTTAAAGTCCCTTCCTCCCAGGAGCACAGGCATCCAGCCAAGAAGAAATATCAAAACAGGATTAGTAGCGAGAGACCAGTAACCGTCAATATTGATAAGGAATATCCTGAGCTTTTCCCTGAAACGAATTTTTTTATTTTTCACAAAGTTATACATTATATACGCGAAATTCTCAACCCCGTATGACCAGCGCCTCTGCTGTTTATAGACATTCTTCATTGTCTGCAATATCCCCGGCGCAAGATTTGCGTCCATTGACACAGGATACGACATAGGCGTTACAATGTAATCACTGTTGTATTTCATATAACAGTTCCAGAATATCCTCGAATCCTCACTTACCATGTTGCTCTGCCAGTACCCGGCCTCATATAATGTGCTGAAAGGTATGGAATGAGAACTGAAAGTAGCCAGCCTCTCCTGCCTTTCCTGCTGAACCATCTGCCAGAACGTAGCAGAATACGCCACTACCCTGGAGACAGCAGGAGCCTCGAATATATTATTATTAAAAACAGGCACAGGCTGAAATGAAGTCCTGTACGGCCTTTCGCTCTGCAGCATCATAAACGTAAGGCACGCAAAGTACTGTTCATAAACAATAGTATCAATATCAAAAGCAGAAACAAGCACATCCTTATAATTAATATTATACTTATCGAGTATCTCTTTTCTGGCTTCTTCTGCTGCATACGCGATATTGGAACCCTTTCCCGCAAGCTCGCCTGCTATCCCGTCAGGATGAACAGTTACAATAAAATGCCCGAACTCCATGCCGTACCTATTCTTCATTAAGCCCGCTATCTTCAAAGGCTCCGCGCCTGCCCTCTCCTCAGCAGCAAGCACAACGATCATCTTTTTACTGTCATATTTACATTGTAAAAGAGAAAGCAGAGTCTTCTCAACAATTGACTCATCCTCCCTGTAAAACGGAAGCATTATCATATGATATATATGCCTGTAATCAAGACTTTCAAGCTTCTCAGCCCATTCGGTATTGATATGGTTTTTTATTTTCTTCCAATTCGCCTTCAAATGAAGTGAAAGATAAACAGTCTTCAATAACCAGAAAACATCAAAAGCTATAATAAAAATAGCAGTCTGCATAGGATAAATCCATGAACACAACACAGCAAGAATTATAGTAGCCCATGATAAAAATCCCGGCAGTATTTCATAAAACCTGTAAAGTATAAAATCCCTTCCGGCCAGTTCATTCCCCCTGCCTATCCTGCAGTCCTCGTACCTGTATTCCATTAAAACCTCTCAAATTAATAATTGGACAATAAACAAACTGCGAAAGATTTGTCAATATATTGACAAATCTTCTTAACTACTGTATTATTCTAAATTAATTTATAAGTTTCAATATATTTCGGTATTTCTTTCAGGAAAAAGAATGTAAATCCTATAATTATAAAAAATTCAATTGACTTTTCAGGGACACATTTTTTGATGAACACAATTAACAGCAAGGTATAAAATGACAAATAGTAAAAAGGAAATAATGACATTAGACGAAGTTTCTGCATATTTAAGGATCTCTGAGAAAGAAGTTCTTGAACTGGTCAATAAAGGAGAAATTCCCGGAGCAAAATTAGGAGAGACATGGAGATTTAAACAATCGGAAATCGAAAACCGGATAAACAGCAAACTATCCCCCAAATTAAACAATAATCATATTAATGGCATTTCATTAAAGTCTATACTATCAATTGACCGGATAACATTTATCAGGGAAGACTCAAAAAAAGGCGCACTGAATCAGATGATTGATTTGTTTTTATCGATCGAAGAGATCAATAACAGCGACGAAATTACTGATGTCATTCATAAAAGAGAGCAGTTGATGAGTACCGGGATCGGTTTATCCATTGCAGTCCCCCACGCCAGGATTAATTCTATCAATAATGTCTATATGGCTATCGGAGTTTGTGAGAAAGATATTATTGATTACGAATCCTTAGACGGTCAGCCTGTTCGTATCATTGTCATGATTCTCGCAGGGAAAAACCAGCATACTCAATATATTCAAACCCTGTCCCAGATATCAAGATTACTTAAAGATGAACAAACCCGGGCCAGGTTATTACAGACGAAATCCGAAGATGAGGTGTATAAAATCATGACCGGAGAAGAGGAAGAATAATGAATTTTGATACCGGCATTCTGCTTATTTTCGGCATCTGTGTTTTAGGCGGCATCCTAAGTGCTCTTTTAATGAAACGCTTAAGCATACCTCAGGTTCTGGGTTACATAATCGCAGGAATCATCATTGGCGAAAGCGGCTTTCAACTGGTTACCACAGATGTAGTGCTGAAACTCAGATCATTTAATTATTTTGCCCTTGGAATCATCGGCTTCCTGGTAGGCAGTGAAATTAAATTCGCTACATTGAAAAAATACGGCAAACAATTTTCAGCAATTCTGTTTGCAGAAGGAGTGCTTGCGTTCATACTGGTCGGGACTTCTATATCCGCTCTTATGTATTATATAACAAACAGTTTCTCAATATCACTGGCAACAGGTATCGTCTTCGGAGCTATTGCTTCTGCCACAGACCCTGCATCAACAATTGATGTTTTATGGGAATACAGGACCGCCGGTATACTTACTACGACAATTATTGCAATAGTGGCATTGGATGATGCACTTGCGATGACTCTCTATGGATTAGGAACGAGCATCGCACAAATCCTTTCAGGAAGTTCAATATCAATAGCCAAAATTTTATCGCAGATTGGTATAGAACTTTTCGGCTCCATACTTCTGGGAATTTTTTCCGGCTATATCTTAAATTTAATACTGCACAGATTTGTTCATAAAGAACAAATGCTTGCTTCAGCCATAAGCCTCTTGCTGTTAAACATCTGGCTGTCAGTCGCCCTTGATATGGATATAATTCTTCTTACAATGGCTATGGGAATCACTGTTGTAAATACTGCTCCCAAAAGAAGTGAGCATATTATAAACCTGATAAAAAATTTCTCAACACCTCTTTATATACTGTTTTTTGTTCTTGTTGGGGCTCGCCTTTCAATAAAAAGTATGCCGGGCTGGCTCTGGGCAATCATACTTTTTTATGTCTTTTTCAGGAGTTCCGGGAAAATGCTTGGCGCCTACCTGGGAGCTAAAATATCCAAATCAGCCCATGTAGTTCAAAAATATATTGGTTTCGGGTTATTTGCACAGGGCGGCGTAGCCATCGGCCTTTCTATTATGGCAACACAACACCTGCATAATATAAAGATCAAAGGCGGCTTATATCTGGGTGATGTAATTATCTTTGGTATTACCACAACTACCTTTATTGTTCAATTAATAGGTCCGACAATGGTAAAATTTGCCGTAAAAAAAGCGGACGAAATAGGTAAGAATGTCACGGAAGAGGATATCATTGGAAAATGGCATGTAAAAGACGTTATTACAAATAAAACAATTCCAGTATCTGAAAATACTTTACTAAAAGATTTATTTCAGATTTTCTCAGAAAATGACAGCTCTTATCATCCTGTTGTTGATGGAAATAACAGGTTCACTGGCCTGATAACCTTCAATGAACTAAAAGAAATCCTGCTTGATCAGGAATCCTGGAATTGGCTGGTTGCTTCCGATCTGGCAGTAGCGGTACATGATATTGTATATATGGATGATCCGCTGGAAAATGCGGTTAAATTAATGAATCAGATCGGGGCCGACCAGATTCCGGTGATAAACAACCGGGAAGAACAGAAATATACAGGTGAGATTGAATTGATGCATGTCAATCACATGATAAAACAACAGTTATTAAATCCAGGCTCTTAAGACAATATATAAACCGCCTTGCTTAATAAATAAGACAAGGCGGTTTTTCACAAACTACCTGCCGGCAATGCTGACAATATATTCTTTTCTCTCTCTTTAAGAACTAATAAAAAATCGATATTTTCACCTATAATAATCCCCGCATGGAACACGCGCAAATCCCGGAAGACTCATTCTCGTCCTCCGAAACTTTGCGGTTTTAACCCGTATAAAAAATTATAATTCAGACTACATTCGAGATGGGATAAACAGTGCTATTTGCGGGAAAATAGATATAAGGATAAGGGCGACGATAGCCATAATAAGGAACGGCCAGATTCCCTTAAACATAGTCTCTACAGAAATCCCCGGAGCAGCGCCTTTCAGCACAAAAACATTAAGTCCTATCGGCGGTGTGATAAATCCGATCTCAAGCACAATAACCACTACAACACCAAACCAGATAGGATCAAAATTGAGAGCCTGAACTATCGGGAAAATAATCGGCAGTGTCAAAATCATAACTGAAAACACTTCCATGACACAGCCCAATAGTATATACACAAATACTATTGCAATAAGTATGACTGCTCTTGGTAAAAGAAGTCCGCTTATAAACGCGCTTAGCGATGAAGGCAGACCGGTCAATGCCAGAAAATATGAAAAGACACTTGCTCCTATAATTATCAGGAAAATAAAAGCAGTCATTTTCCCGGTCTCGCTTAAACCCTGAACAAGTCCCTTCCAGGTTAGCTTCTTTTTAAAAAACACTATTAAAAGCGAACAGAAAGCGCCTATACCGGCAGCTTCAGTAGGTGTAAAAATACCGGTGTAAATCCCACCTATGACTATAAGGAACAGCAATAACATTCCCCATGTTCCTGATAAAGACTTTATCTTGACAGACATTTTTGTCTTCGGACCGCGGGGTCCCATAGACGGTTTGATCAAACATATTACAGTAATTACTAATATAAAAAGCAAAGTAAGCAAAATACCGGGCAGCAATCCTGCCATAAGCAGTCTGCCTATGGATTGCTCAGTAAGTATCCCGTAAATTACAAAACCTATGCTGGGCGGAATAAGAATCCCCAGAGTCCCGCCTGCCGCAACACTGCCCGTGGCCAGGCTGGGATCGTATTTGTATCTCAGCATCTCCGGTATTGCCACCATACCCATAGTAGCGGCCGTGGCAAGGGAAGAACCGCTTACTGCCGAGAAAAAAGCACATGCAATTACCGTAGCTATTGCAAGACCTCCCCTCTGATGCCCAAGCCAGTTATAAAATGTTTTATAAATGTCCGTGCTAATACCGGAAATAAAAACAAATTGTCCCATAAGAATAAACAGCGGGATAACACTCATATTATATGATTTAGTTTCGCCTAAAGGAATCAGTCCAAGCAAATCAAGAGCAGGAGTCAAGCCTAAGAGGAAAATTATTCCCACGAAACCTACAACCATCATGGTAATGCCGATATACAGCCGCATGGCGAGTAAAATAAATAGAGCAATTATCCCAATGACACCAATCATTTCACCACTCATTTATGCTTTATCCTCCTTTTTAGACCCGCTGAGACTAATAACATCTCTTAAAAACTCAATAGTCAGCACTATGCTGCCGAGCACCATAAAAATAGCGAAAGGGTAATCAGGTATCTTTAAAAGAATCGATTCCTCACCTGAAGTTATCATATCTATTGTCCTGTGGATACCTCTCCAGGAAACCAGCGCAAAAATTAAAAAACATATCAAATGGTTGAACCATTCGAGTCCAGCCTGCATTTTAGGAGGAAGATGGTTGAAAACAACATCAACATTGATGTGGGACTTTTCCGATTGTGCCAGTCCCAGAAATGCAAACACTATTATAATCATAAGATATTCGGTAATTTCATAAGCACCCAGCAGCGGTGAATTGAAAAAATAGCGTCCCACAACGTCAACAGTTGCCAGCAACATCATACCTGCTAGTGATATATTCCCTAAATATGACAGAGATTTACTGATCAGCCCGATCTTTTCTAGAATAGTCTGCTTAATCATCTTAATAATACCTCTCCGGGTATGATCTAATTTTATTAACAGGACAAGCTGCAAGAAATGCTGTCTTGCCCTGATAATATATTTATTTAATTTTCATTTAACTAAAATTACTATCTCGGTAATTTCGAAATGTAGTCAAGAACAGCTTGGCCGGGTAATCCTTTGGCTTCCATATCTTTTACCCATTTTTCTTTCAGCGGCAGTGTAATTTTAATAAGCTTATTCATCTCGCTCTTTGGAAAATCAACTTCTTTTATACCGCTTTTAACAGCTACTACTTTCATTCTGGCATAGGTGCCATCAAATGATTTACCGTGCCATCTTGATAAACTTTCACCGCTGTTCTCATCTATAACCTTTTTAATGTCATCAGGTAAAGAGTTGTATTTATTTTTATTCATTGTTATGTAGAAAACCATTGAATAAAAATTAGCAGGTGTATAATAATTCAGCCTTTCATGTAATTTAAAAATAACCATACCGTCGAAAGGATTAACAACACCGTCAAGTACTCCTCTCTCAAGGCTGGTATATGTCTCGGTTACAGGCTGGGTTACAGGCACAGCGCCGAACAGCTGCAAAGCATCCGTGGTGAAACTGCTGGCAGTCTTGATCTTCAAGCCTTTCAGATCACTCAGTTTTTTTATCGGCTTTTTAACAGTGGCAAAAAATCCCGGTGTATGAGCGCTTAACGCCAGAAGTTTAGTAGAAGCATATTCATTCTGGAATGCAGGGAACTTCTCATAGGTCTTCCATATTGCCACAGATGAGGCTTCAGCGGTTTTAACCATGAAAGGGAGCTCAATAACTGTAGTTAGAGGAAACTTGCCCGGTGAATAATCGCATATATCCCAGCCTATGTCAGCTATACCCTTTTCGATCATGTTATAAGCCTGTCCTGGTTTTCCCAGGGCACCGCCCGTAACAAACTTGATCTTGACCTGGCCCTTTGTCTGCTCTTCAATTTTCTTGGCCCATGGGACCAGAACTTCATTATGTTGAGGATGCATTGATGGATAGGGATGTGCAAATGTCAGTTCTATAGTTTTTGCCATCACGAGATTCGGCCCTGCCATGAGAACCAGGCTCAATATAAAAAACAAAGCTGAAAAAATATTAACTACTTTTTTAATCATAAACCCTCCTTAGAATTAAAAATGATATTGCATTAGAGCAATACTTTTCTTATAATTAATGCTTTAAATATATTATTATATTTTTAAGCAATTATTGTTCAGTATAATGTTGTTTATTTATAATTATAATAATATATTATATAATAATAATTTGCTTCCTCTCCGTTACAAAGACGTATCAGTTCCGTTCCATAAAATGACCTGTTTGTGAAAGAGGGTTGATACTGTTTAAATTCGCCTCTCCTCTGTAAGAAATCCATTAGTAGACCAAAATCAGTGTCCAAATCAGGCAACAAGAACAAGGCATCCGTTTTTTCAGGCCTCAGGAGGCCGATGCTTTCGCACCGGCCTCCGTCTTAAGCCTGAAGGGAGTATTTTATTCAAAATTTCATCTTTCTGTATAGTTTAACTTTATTCTTACATCGTTAATATAATAACCCGAAAACTGAAACATGCGAATTAACTACATTATTTTCACATATAAAAATTTAATACACACCATATTCTTTCACAGCATCTAACCAGACCTGGACCAACTCCGGATTACAACCCTCCAGTTCACTGATACTGGTGTGAAAAATAAAACCGCCGTTCTTTCCTACTTTTTCACATACTTCATGGGTATATTCCCTAACCTGTTCCTGACTGGAGTTTATCAGCATCGGGATTGGCATTCCACCGACTATACACATTGTATCGCCGACAATTTCTTTGACTTTAAAAATATCGCTGTTCTGGAATATGCCTACTGTTTTCCCCCTGGGAAGTTCGGCCAGATATTCAAGGCGCTTATCCCATACTCCTTCATAATATACCCATGGAGTAACGCCTTTGTCGACCAAAGCCAACATCAAATCTTTTAACTGAGGCCAATAGAACTTCTCAAATTGTGGGATAGACATAAAACCATCTGAGCCGCGATGTAACGGGAAAAAGGCTGAAGGGACTCCCTTTAACCTGGAATTATTTACAACATACTCTATCTGAAAGTGTGATACGATCTCCTCTGCTGCCAGCAATTTCTCCGGGCATCTCATCATATCAAGAAAAATACCGCGCATGCCGCGCAAAGTGTCAGACATAAAATCGAACGGAGCTTCGCACATATTGCTCAGGTAAGTCATGGGAGGAAATCCAAGAGCAGCAAGACGCTGAGATGAATTAACCGACTGCTTAATCCATTCAAAATTAAACTTTGCGGCTTTATAAATCGCCTCAAGTGATTCCATTACTTCAGGGGCAAGATAGGAGGAATAATTAAAAATATTATAATAACCAAACAGCCACATTCCAAGCGGCGGTAACATAGACAAACCTTTAAGTTTGCTGAAAGCCCTTGGTGTGTACACCCGGATCGCCCAGTCAGAAGGATCTCTTAAAAAATCATCATAATCTTCCGCCTTCATGAATTCATGTTCCACGAACTGAAAAGAACCGTTCGGTCCAAGTCCGTAGCCGGGCCACCTGGTCATACAATCACCCAGAACCTGGCTGGGTTTGGATGTATGCCAGAGTCCTTTGATCATATCCGGTTTAAAGCGGTTGGCAGCCAGTTCCAGTATTTCCTGTGTTTTTTCTGGATTTTCGTATAATTCCTGTTTTGTAATACCGCCTAACTCAGCCAGCATGTAACCCATGGATATAAAGACAGGAATACGGTCGGGTTGTCTTAACAGAACAGCATCTTCAACACGCTGTTTACGTTCCATGAATAGCTGTTCCGCGGATTTATGTTCGTCTAATAGTGAATGTTTTTCTGTTCCTTGGGCCATATTGTTTTCCTTAATTTGTTTTAATCGGCGTTATCCCGATAAGTCCGATTAACAATACATAAACAGAAGAAGCATCTTTTTTTTTTCCGGAAAAGACAAAAAAATTGCTGATTTAGACATTCTTAAAAATTTTTACATAAAGCTCACTTGATTTTATATTAAAAAACAATTTAATTATTTAGATATCATTAAATAAATTAAATATAATTTTAACTCATAGGATCAGGTTAATTTATATTGACATCAATATGTAAAGCTTAATACGATGAGGAATAATAGGTTGAATTATAAAAATTATATATATAACTTTGTCAATTATAATTATCATAAAATAAAAAAATAATACTAATGTAGGCTCAATCTAAAAAAATTTATTTTCTTTAATAATAATTACTTGAAACATATGTCAAATAATGACTTTCTAACAAACACTTAAATTTTATTTCTTCTTTAAATAAATAATTTATTTAATAAATTATATATTTATATATATAACTCCATAATATGATAACTAATTAAAGTCTTGACATATACATACTTCATAAATGATATATGACGACTTTATTTATATAAAACAAATATCCTTATAAAGTGAAACGAAATATTCCAGTAATCAATAGTAATTCAATTATGGATCGAAATGGATTTACACCTGCATACTTACAATTAGTAAACACTCTTAAAGATCAAATTGCCAGAGGGATATACCTGCCCGGCGATCGTTTGCCGTCGGAATCGGAACTTTGTAAACAATACCAGGTAAGCCCTATGACTGTTCGCCGTTCTATAAATGTATTAATAGAACAGAGGATTGTCAGCACTATTCAGGGAAGCGGCACTTATGTAAGAGGCCCTGATCTGGGCGGTATGACTTTCAGCATGGAAGAATTTAAAAATATTTTTAAGGACAGGGAAAGAACAAAAGTCAAAATACTTGAAGTACTTGTTATTAAGGCAGATGAAATTATATCGAAAAGATTAAAAATAAAAACCGGTGAAAGGACAATACTTATCAAGAGGGTGTTGATCCGGGATGGAGATCCTATAGTATATCATAAAGAGCAACTGATATATGATCCCACACGTCCAATCGTCGAAGCCGAATTAGAAGTTACTTCTCTACACGGTCTGTTTGTAGGAACAGGAGAGACAAAAATCAGAATGGGTAAACTTGCCATAGAAGCAGCAGTTCTTTCCAAGGAAGAAGCCGACGTGCTAAGCACTATCCAAATGAATCCCGCTTTCAGAATTGAACATATTTTTTATGATTTTAATAATAACCCGATCAGTTGGGGACGCTTTATTTGCCGCGGGGATCGGTTTAAATTCTGTACTACAATAGGCATAAGCGATAGCAATTAGTTTCAAATTTAAAACAAGTACAGGCATTGTTATGTCACTGTCAGAAAATCAAAATAAACTAGTCACACTTATTACCGAGCTTAAGGAGGAGGCTGCGCTGGACCTTGTCCAACAGTTTATGGCTGAAGGTCTGAACCCAATCACAATAATTGATCTTTGCCATAAGGGAATGATTGAGGTCGGTAAATTATATGAGCAGGGTACGTATTTTATATCAGGCCTGATTATGGCAGGAGAGATAATGCGCCAGGTCAGCCAAATGGTTTTCCCGCTGATCGAAAGCGAAAGCATCGAGAATAATGCAGGCAGCATAGTTCTTGGTACTGTCGAAGGTGATATCCATTTTATCGGCAAAGATATATTTAAAACACTTGTGCGTGTAAATGGTTTTACTGTACATGATCTTGGTGTGGATGTTCCGCCTGCTAAATTCCTTGCAGCAGTTCAGGAATACAGGCCGACTATCCTGGGGCTTTCATGCCTTATTACTGCTTCATTCAGGCCGATGCAGGAGACTATCACTCTTTTAAGAAACGAAATTGCAGAAAGCTTATCACCGCGTGCTTATATTATCGGGGGACAGGTTAACGAACAAATATGCAGCCAGGTTGGAGCCGATTACTGGGCGGACAATGCAATGGACGGGGTTCGTATATGCCAAAAGATAATAGATAAAAGCCCTGAAGATTAATCCTCTATTGGTATTATGCAGCTCCGGAACTCACATTTATAATTTTATACTTATTTATACTTTTTCTTCTGAGAAACTAAATTTCATAATATCATATTTTATTGTTTATTTTAGTTTCTCCAGGATTTATCCCCGCTCCCTGAGCGGAACCGCCCTGCGGGCGGGGTGAGTTGCTAATTAGTAATCGGATATCTCTGCCATGAATCCGATCTTTCGTTTTTTTATCCGTATATCCATAGAATAGAGTTCAGACAAATTGCCATTGGTAATAATATCTCTACATTTACCATCCATGAACATTCTGCCTTTATTAAGAATAATCACTCTTTCTATGCCGGTTACTATATCCTCAAGGTTGTGCGTCACAATAATCAGATTGGTTCCATGGTCGGCAAGCTTTATCAAATATTTTCTGAATATATGAGCGGCTTTAATATCCAGACCGCTGGTCGGTTCATCCAGCAAAAGAGATTTCGGTTCATGAACAAGTGCGCGCGCTATCAGTACAAGCCTGGACTGGCCTGTTGAAAGCCCGGTCATGGATCTGCCGGCGAGCTCTGATATGCCGAAGAAATCGAGCGCTTTCGCAGCTTTTTTCACCATAGATTCAGTTACATTGCTTTTATCATGGATCCCTATGCTTGAAAAAAATCCGGAAAGAACTGTATCCAATACTGTTGTTTCAACTCCGACTTTCTGCTGGTAATACGGGGTTACAATTCCTAAATGCGATCTTAAATCAAAAACATTCCACCTTTCTCTGCCGTATATCCTGCATATTGTATTTTCATCAGGTTCAGGATAAAGATCTCTTGAGATAAGATTTATGAGTGTTGACTTGCCTGCGCCGTTCGGTCCTATTATCGCAACATTCTCATCATGCCTGATGATCAGCTCTTCGAGATCAAGCGCGTTCTCTTCTCTATCGTAATTGTATACTACCCTGATGTTTTTAAATTCAATAACCGGTTTCATATAATTAAATCTTTAAAAATAATTCATATTCTGCGATTGAGAAAAGATCAGAATTCCGATCTTCCAATGCCATATATGCCGGAGCTGTTCATTGTAATTTTTATGCTTCGACATTTAATATTTTTTATCTCAGATCATAATCTTTTGAAATACAGTAAACCTTTTTTTAAAACCGAATTTCTCGTAAAAACCAAACACCTGCTCATTCCCTTCTGCTACAATAATATCTATTTCTTTAATATCATGCTTATTCAGCCATTCCATAGCTCTGAGCATTAAATTATTCCCAATATGTTGTCCCCGATACTCAGGCCTTAAATAAATCGAATCTATCTCTCCTCTGTGCTTATCAACTGATGCAATACAATAAGCAATATATTTGTCCTTATCCGAAGCAACAATAACGGATAGAAACTCCTTATTTAATAGAGTGGTTATTCGCTGTTCAAAAGTAAAGAATTTATAATGTTCTTTAAAATTGGTCGAAAGATCCCTATGATGGGAATTCAATTCTTCCCATAAATGTTTTATTTCCGGCAACTGGTCTCTGTTTAATTCTTTTATTTGCATATTATTTGTCCTATTTAATTATCAATCGACTATTTTTTCACTGACTTTACCGCTTTTCCCGAAAGATGGTATTCCGAAACTTATTTTGCAAACCGGGTCAACTTATCTTTTCGAATGGCAATCTGGTTACGTCTTAGACGGTTTTTGAAAAATTGGGGAAATTGGATTGACTTTTGGGAAACTCCGAATTTCGATACTCTCAACACTTATATAAAAAGGCAGAAAACATCAATGTCATTAAAACCCATCAAACATGACTTGTCCGTCTTTAATAAACTTGAACTTGACAGAGTACCGGTCGGAATTAAATACGAATTCTTTGAACCGGAAGGGATTGAAAAATTAGATAAAACTCTTTCCCTTTGTGAAATGGTCAAAGAGGCCGATCAAAGGCAAAAACCGTTTTTTATAACAAAAGCGAACGAGGATTGCGCAGGAAAATGCGCTCTTGGAATGATGGAAGGCCCTGACTGGGGTGATTCCGGAGAAATCGGCGAAAGGATGTTTATCTTTGAAGAAAGCCGTGCCAACAGGCATTGCATGTCTCACTATAAAACATTCAAACCAGGAACAGTCAACTATGCCGTCTTTTCAGGGCTCGATCAGCTTACGTTTGAACCGGATCTGATCGTGTTTGTCTGCCTGCCTGAACAGGCTGAAATAATCCTCAGGGCAATGGCCTATTCTACAGGTGAAATGTACGAATCAAAAGGAACCCCGGTTTTTCAGTGCTCTTGGCTTTATACATATCCTGTTGTCACCCAGAA
>CAZVYR010000003.1:26362-36872 GCA_964631555.1 uncultured Leptospirales bacterium | reverse complement strand
CACAATACCCACAATCCCCACCAAAAAAACACAAAAAATAACATACAAAAAAATATAACACAACAAAACGAACCCAACAAAACATTAAAACACATTATCTCAATCGAAGGAACCCCCGGGAGCCCCTTGATTAAAACCGGGGAAGAACTAAAAACAACACTGGAAAAAATAAAAATCCGGCAAACCACCAACAGTAAAATGATAAATGATAATATGGAATTTATCAATAAAATGGTAAATATAATGAAAGACTCAGCCGCAATAGAAACAGGATACAACAATAACGGCAAAAGGAATGACAAAAATATAAATTCCTTGCTTCTGGATAAAAAGATTTAAGGAGACAGTAATATGAATTCCACATTTATGGGCATTGAAATCGGTAAAAAAGGCCTCCTGTCTCATCAGCAGGCATTACATATAACAGGACACAACATCTCTAATGCAGCAAACAAGGAATACTCAAGACAAAGAGCTGTTATCACAGCCGCAGACCCGCTTTACGTACCTTCATTAAACAGGGCTAATACCCCCGGAAACATCGGCCAGGGCTCCATCATATCCACAGTAGAAAGAGTCAGAGACGCATTTATCGACGACAGAATTACGGTTGAAAAAGACGTTCTCGGTTACTGGAAAACAAGGAACGATTTTATTTATCATACTGAGATCGTATATAATGAACCTTCCGACCAGTCAATCAGAAGCCGACTCGACGAACTCTGGAAAGGATGGGAAGAACTATCAAAGTACCCTGAAGAAAGATCCGCGCGTGAAGTCATAAAGGAAAAAGCCGTCAACCTCTCGAACGAAGTAAAGCATGTATACAGGCAATTGTACGACCTTCAGCAGGACGCCAACAGGCAGGTACAGCACACAGTGGAAGAAATCAATATGTATGCAAGGGATATCAGGGACATCAACGAAAGAATATTAAAAGCGGAAGCACTTGGTGATAACCCAAATGACCTTAAGGACAGAAGAGATGGCCTGATAGAAAAAATGTCCGAAATAGTTAACATATCCACAGGCAGAAATGATAAGGATGAGCTTATTGTTTATATCGGTTCTGAAAACCTTATTCAGGGAGAAGTCATCAGGCCGCTCGAAGCGGTAATAGATCCTGACAACAACGGCTATTATAAAGTCGCGTGGAAAGGAACAGGCACTGATGTAGATATAAAAGGAGGGTCGCTCAAAGCCCTCCTTGAAGCACGGGATACACTGATAAGAGATAATATAAATAATATAAATGCCTTTGCCGTTAACCTTGTTGATATGGTAAACGAAATTCACAGGGACGGATTCGGAAGAGACGGTTCTACCAATGTCGACTTCTTTCAGTATCTAAATATCTCTGACAGCGTAGAAGGAAATCACGATCTTAATAACGATGGAGTAGAGGACGTAACAGCCATCTTTAAAGTATCAGGTAATAACAAACTGGATGCATCCGCAGCCATAGGCATCAAGGGCACACTTACATTCATAAGCAACGATGCCTTTGAAATGGAACAGCAAATCGATTATACCGAAAGCGATACTGTAAACAAAGTGATGAAAAAGATAAACGATGCCCGCCTCGGTGTTGTAGCATACCTGGATCACAACGACCATCTCGCTCTTAAGGCAACAGTCGCGAAGGATAATAACAACAAAAATTTTCTAATCAGGCACCTGGAAGATTCAGGCCAGTTCCTTGTAGGATTATCGGGCATACTGAAACAGTCCGGCCCCCAGGGAGCCTTTGACTACAGACGTACTAACGACATTGTCAAATTCCTGGCTGGCAGGGAACATATTACAATAAGCCCGCGTTACAACCCCGCAGCTTACATGGCAGTATCCGAAAACATTCTTAACAATCCTGATATGATCGCAGCTGCAAGAGGAAAAGATATCGGCGGCACCGGGGATTTTAATACTACAAACGGAATAGGCGACGGATCAAACGCCCTCAGGATAGCAAACCTGCGCCATAAGAACGCAATGATAGACACAAACACAACTTTTAATGATTTTTACACATCCCTTATTTCAAAAATAGGCACACAGGGAGAAGAAGCCGGAGACAGGGTACAGAACCAGGAAACACTTCTTAAAAATTTAGTTAACTTGCGCGAGTCAATCTCAGGAGTCAATCTTGACGAAGAAATGTCAAATATGATCACGTTTCAGCACGGCTATAATGCCACAGCAAGGGTAATAGCAACTTTCGACAAAATGCTTGATACAATAATTAGAATGGGAGCTTAATCCATGCAACGAATCACTAATCAAATGATAAACAATACACTTACTTATAATCTGAACAAGCAGCAGACTATAATGGATAAAATCCAGGATAAACTAAGTACAGGCAAAAACGTCAGAATACCCAGGGATAATCCCATATCAGCTACTAACCAGATGATCTACAGATCGAGAATAACCGAAATAACGCAATATATCAGTAATATTGACGAAAGCAAGTCAAGGTTAGAGGAAGTTGATACATCGCTCCAGTCTGCATTAAGAATATTTCAAAGAATAAGAGTGCTTGCCGTACAAGGAGCTAACGGAATATATACATCCTTTGAAAGAAAGGAAGCAGCAGCAACAGAAATAAACCAACTGCTGGAAGAGATGTTATCCATAGCAAACAGTAAAGGCGCAACCGGCAGATCCATTTTCGGGGGATACCAGACCGGGACCCAGGATATTCCTAATCCATTCGTACCTATTTACCAGACCCTTACAGCAGGAAACCAGGAAGAGTATATGACCGGAGTCGAATACAGAGGGAACACAGGCAATATAACAAGAGAAATCTCGAATGGTGAATTCATTGACGTTAACATAGCGGGCAACCATGCGTTCTGGGCAACAAACCAGATTATCACTTCAAATAAAGACTCAACTAATTATGCCTCCGAAACAAACCAGGCAATCAGAATCGATGGTAAAGAAATAACAATATCAGCTGGCGATAACCTTGACCTGATCATTGATAAAATAAACAACTCCGGGTTAAGTGTCAAAGCCTTAAAAGGGGGACGGAACAACATTGTTCTTGAAACAACCACACCTCATCAGATCTGGTTAGAAGATGCAGGAAGCGGCAGAGTATTAAAAGACCTCGGCCTAATAAGTACGGATTTTCCCAATCCTCCGAATAATATTGACCCAACAGCTATAGTTGACGGCATGTCCGTTTTTGAAATGATGATTCAACTAAGAGACGATCTGATCAGCGATGATTATAAATTAGTAGGAGACCGCGACCTGGGACTCATTGATCTTGGTCTTGATAATGTCCTAAAACATATAGCCGCAATAGGTGGAAAGCAGAACCGGATTGAAGAAGTCGCCCAAAGATCGGAATTTGCTAAGGCAAATGTACTGGAAATGCTTTCAAAAACAGAAGGTATTGATATATCAGAGGAGATTATGAATTTTAAATGGCTTGAAACCGTACACCAATATGCTCTTTCAGTAGGTGCAAAAACAATACAGCCTACACTAATGGATTTCCTCAGGTAAGACCGGCTTCAAGAAATCCGTACTTCCTGCACAATTTCGTCGGTACTCCCTAAATACGCAAACTTCTTCAGATTTTATTCGAACTGAAGACAAAATATGTTTGCCTTATCTTATGATCTTTCTAATATAAGGTATATTTACATATAAATTGCCTTATTGATAAATCGCAAAGATAAATATATTAAAAGTAAATCTATATAATACAAAGAAAAGGGGGGGAGAGTTGGGAATCCTCATTCGCACAAAACCCTTTGGTGAGATCGAGGTTGATGAAAAACAAATAATAGATTTTCCAGATGGAATTTTAGGATTTGATTTTATTAAAAAATTTGTTATCCTGGATGCTGATGAAAATTCTCCTTTTAAATGGATGCAGGCTTATTCAGAACCCGATCTGGCTTTCATTATTATCCAGCCCGAATATTTTAAAGCCGATTACGAACTGGTTGTTTCACAAGGCGATATTGAAGCAGTAGGCGCCAAAAACACTGACACGCTACTTGTATTTACTATTGTAACCATCCCGTCCAATCCGTCAGATATGACCGCAAATCTACAAGGTCCTGTTGTAATAAATCCCGGGAAAAGGCTCGGGAGACAGGTAATTTCTCTAAGCGAAAAATACAGCGTTAAACATAAAATTCTGGAAGAAATGAAAAATATCGAGCATAGAAAAGGATAATGTCATGCTTGTATTAGCTAGAAAGCTCAACGAAAGCATTATGATCGGGGATGAGATAGAAATCGTTGTAATTGATATAAAAAACGACCAGATTAAACTCGGAATAAAAGCACCAAGAAGCATTGCCGTCCACAGAAAAGAAGTCTACGAAGATATTCAACTTGAAAATATTGCTGCTCTGAGTTCCAAATTCAAGCCTGAAGATTTAAAAAACTTATCCGGTTTTTTAAATAAAAATAAAAAGAAAAGAAAAGATTCCGGCAATGATAATTATTAATTTTAATCCTATTTGGCACTTCGGTTTTACAGAATTAAAATTATCAGGATTTAATAGATCTTGACTATTCTTCTGCTATACAAACTCCGATAAAAAAAATCAAACTAAAATTCATAATATACTAATACAAATTAAATAAATTGATCAATAAAATAATTGAAAAATCCTTTACATAATAAAAGATTAAAAATATATAACTGGCTTTAAAAAATCTTAAAGCCATAAAGGAATATTAAAAAATGCGGCTTGGTATAGATGCAGGAAGCAAATTTTTAAAAATTGTCTTCTCCGATAATACTGGGAATTTCACTCCACATACATATTGCCAGCACTACGGGAACCCGGAAAAAGAAATTTTCCGCTTAATTGATGATAACGGATTTAAAAATATTGAAAATATAATATTCTCGGGGCTGCATTCGAATCAGCTCGTAAATGTTTTCGAGAATGCCTCTACCGCTGATGAAATATCCGCTATCATTGAAAGCGTATATTCACTTAATAATAATTTCAGGTATATCGTAAATGTTGGAGCAGGGTCTATAAAATCAATTAAATTAAATGATCATGGCGAATTCTCATCCTATACTGAAAATTCCTTATGCGCAGCAGGCACCGGATCCTTTTTAGATGAACAGATGCACAGAATGAATTATTCTTATTCAGATATTATTGCAATGCCTTTTATCAAAGACGCACCCGATATAGCCACACGCTGCGCTGTATTCGCAAAATCCGACCTGATACACAGACAACAGGAAGGATATACCAGGGAAGAAATGTGGTCCGGCCTTTGCAGGGGTGTGGTTACCACAATGCTTCAATCCGTCTTTAAAGGAAATGTACCAACTGAAAACATTCTCTTTTCTGGAGGATTGTTCCTGAACCCTCTGATAAGAATGTGGATAGAAGATACAGTTAAAAGTCCGGCTTTCCATCCTCAGGGACATTTTCTTTCGGCAATTGGCTCGATCAAATTAAACGGTAAACATAAAACAAAGAGACCAACTAATTTAGGTATAAATAAGAAAGAAAAAAATGACAAACTAAATATTTTAAAATCGATATATCCCAAAAATCTTGATTTCTCGGCAAAAGAACAATATGTTTCAAATGACCTTGAAATAAGAATACACAAAGATAAAAAAAATAATCAGCATATTGCTATTGGGATAGATATAGGTTCTACAAGTACTAAACTGGTTGTTCTTGACTCTGAGACTCTTGAAGTAATGATTGATATATACGGTAAAACAAACGGGAATCCGGTTAACGCTACAAAAAAATTATTTAGCCAATTAAAAAACATATTAAACAACAAGAATTATATTATAACAAGCACAGGCACAACCGGATCAGGAAGAAAATTAATTGGGAAAATTATAGGTGCTGATATTATAATTAATGAAATTACTGCTCACTTTAAGGGCGCAACCTTTTTTGATAAGACAATTGAAACCATATTCGAGATAGGAGGACAGGATTCAAAATATATCAGAGGCCAGAGCGGCAATGTAGTAGATTGCAATATGAATTTTGTGTGTGCAGCAGGTACCGGATCCTTCATTGAGGAACAGGCAAACAGACTTGGTTTTGATATCAAAGACATCGGAGACCTGGTGATGGGATTACAAAGCCCTCACACTTCGGATCGCTGTACGGTATTCATGGAGCAGGATATCAATAAACTCATTAAAGAGGGATTCACAAGAGAGGAAGTGCTGGCAGGTGTCATAAGATCAATCTGCAAGAATTATCTTAACAGAGTTGTTGGCTCAAGACCGGTTACCGGGGAGAAAGTTTTCTTTCAGGGTGCGACTGCCAGAAATAAAGGTCTTGTCGCAGCGTTTGAAAACATCCTGGGGAAAGAAATAATTGTATCACCATATTGTCATGTAATAGGTGCGTTCGGTGCAGCATTACTATCTGTTAACAGATTGAAGAATAACTCCAGTTTCAGAGGGCTTGATATATTTGAGACTGAGATCGAACTGGAATATAACAAATGCGACCAGTGCGCCAATATGTGTAAAATTTCAACAGCCAGATTCAGTAACGGCGCCAGTGAATCCTGGGGATTTATGTGTGGTAAAGAAACACTTGATGAAAAAAGAAAAAATAATTCAACTGATCATTTCCAGAAAATACATAGCCTTTTAAATAAAAAGCTGAAAAAAAAGGCCGGTAAAATAAAAAATAAAAAATCTCTAACTTTAGGAAAAGTCGGAATCCCTTTTGTTTTATCAATGTATAATCATATCCCATTATGGAAGACTTTTCTGGAGCAGCTCGGCTTTGAAGTAATTCTTTCCGATAAGTCAACTCAAACAACCAAAGAAGAGGCCATACGATTAGCGAAATCGGAATTTTGCTTCCCAATAAAATTAAGCTTGGCTCATTATAAAAAAATTTCCGCACATAATGATATAGATATATTATTTTTCCCATCAACTTTAAGTGAACCGAAACAGGCTAATAACATGCCGCGAATGCTTTGTCCCTATGTCATTACATACACATCTATAGCAAGAGAATCCTTAACCGTTGAAAAGGATATAATCTCACCGTGCATTGATTTCAGACAAAAAAAAGAAGTAATAATTAACGAACTCTATGAAAATTTCAAACGCTTTAATCTTTCCATAAACGATATTTCAAATGCATACACAGCCGGGATGCGCATGCAAATGCAATTTTTACATAATCGATATTCGTATGGCAGTAAATTACTGGAAGAATTAAAAGAAAAAAATAAGAAAGGAATTATATGCCTTGGAAGACCTTATAATCTTTATGACAAGATTATCAACCTGGGACTCACAGATAGATTGAAAAACAATGATGATATAATAGTTTTTCCATATGAATATTTTATTGACCCCGAAGACAATGATTCCGGGATTGACCACATGTACTGGAATTATGGTGAAAAAATTCTGAGTGTTGCCAAAAAAATTAGAAACATCGAAAATATGTATCCCGTTTATTTTACAAATTTTTCCTGCGGCCCTGATTCTTTTATCCTCAGCAGGTTCGAAGAAATTATGAAAGGCAAACCCTACCTGATCATTGAGTTAGATGAGCACGGATCTGAAACAGGTTACCTGACGAGAGTTGAAGCGTTCCTGGATGTAATTACAGAAAAAGAAAAGACTAAATCAAAGACATTAATGTCCGGAAAGAAATTTAGCAAATCCTGGAATAAAAAAGAAAAAAAGATTTGGTTCCCTCCGATGTTCGAGATCGCTCCCAGGTTCTTTGCAGCTGCTTTTCGAGGATATGGTTTTGACGCGGAAGCACTCCCTGTTGAAAATAATGAAGCATTCGAACTTGGCAAACAGAATACCAGGGGAAGCGAATGTCTGCCTGCCTGTACAACAATAGGCGGATTTTTACAGAAAATGCGGGATATAAACGCAATACCCGCAAACCACGCCCTTTTTATGCCAACAGCCGAAGGCCCTTGCAGGTTTGGTCAATACTCTACTCTTCATAAAAGTATTTTAATGAGAAACGGTATGGAAGAAGCTGAGATTTTCTCTCCGACCTCTTCAAATTCCTATATGGGTATGAGCAGCAGTCTTACACGTTATCTCCTTGATATAATCGCATCAAGTGATATTCTCTCTAAACGAATTTACAGCATACGGCCTTATGAGATTAATCCAGGACAGACTGACCAGGTCAGCGAAAAAATTCTTTATAGAATGGAGACTCAAATTGAGAAGAAAAAGAACCTTATTCAGACAACAGGAGCAGCTCTAACTGAACTCTCCAGAATACCTGTTAACAACAATAACCGGCCGTTAGTTGGTATAGTTGGTGAAATATATGTAAGATCCAATCCTTTTTCTAATAATAATGTAATTCGTTATATTGAAGCGAATGGAGGTGAAGCGTGGTTATCCCCAATGTCAGAATGGGTAATTTACACAGCATGGATGGAAAAATTTTTCGCCCGTCTTAACAAAGTAAAGCTTCATAAAAAAATCGGTGTTAACATGAAAACCACATATATGATTAACAGATTGCACAGATTTGAGCACGAATTAAAAGATTATATTCCTGGCAGAACTGAGCCGCCTATTGAAAGAGTTCTGGAAGCTGGAAAACGTTATGTACCCCTGGAATTTGAAGGAGAAACCATACTAACTATAGGAAGAACAATAGCATTCCTTGAAGATGGGGCAAGTATGGTAGTTAATTGTGCACCATTTAGTTGCATGCCGGGCAATATCACAACAACTATCTTTCAAAATATTCAGAAAGACTTCAATAAACCCATAATCAATCTCTTCTATGACGGTGAAAGTGATGTTAATAGGATTATCGGAATATACTTAAATAATATCCGCAAAGAAAGCATGCAATCTTC
Organism: uncultured Leptospirales bacterium; assembly: GCA_964631555.1. Classification (GTDB taxonomy): domain Bacteria; phylum Spirochaetota; class UBA4802; order UBA4802; family JAFGDQ01; genus CAZVYR01. Next base: position 28,016 of record CAZVYR010000003.1, on the reverse strand, counting down.
ATTTTTTTCCTGAGCAAAATATTTATAAATTCATTTTTCTACAGTCTGTGAAAGTAGTTTAATTTAACATTACGTATTTAATTGTTTAACGTCTTTTCCCATCCGTTTATAAAACGGCCCGTTTGAAAAACGGAATTGATCCCGCTATAAAACCGCTTCCCCTCCGTTTCAAAGCCCTATATAATAGAATCCGGAATAACTTATACTCCATTCAATCGCTTCAATAGGAATATAAATCTTTGCTGAAGAATAATTCATTCCCATTTTACACTTTCATTCACGATACATTTATTCTTGACAAAGCAAAATTTTAATAATAAAAAAAATCATATATATTAAGGATTTATTATTATCAATATAGAATAACGATATTCCAACCGAGATATTGAAATACAAGCCGGATATTTAAGAATAGTAACATTCCAATTATTTCTTTAATAATACTTACACAACAGTACGATATTATCAGTATATATAAAAACTTATCGATGAGGAAAATATAGATGAGTTCATTTGTTGAATTAAAAAAAACAGAACGACAATTTGAGCCATTTGAATCCATTGATCAAGCTCTTACAATTTTAAAAGAAAATTTAGATAAGCTAACACTTTACATTAAATATGATACAGAAAGAAATATTGTTCAGATTAATCAGATATCAGATGATAAAACCCTCACAATTATAACAGATCCCAATTACTTACAAGAGGATAATTTACTTACTATTTATGGACTTCTTGACAGGTATATTGAAATAGAACTGAATATATTGGAAGTAAAAGGTCCCGGGTATTTCAAATGCATAATTAAGAATGCCAAAAGAGCTTCTGCAGTCAGAAAGGAATTAAGGTTAAAAGTAAAGCCAGAACAGGTAATCGCTACTAATTTTATGGTGTCCAAGCATTCTATTGATATTTCAAACTATAAAATACCTACAAGTATCAAAGTATTACTGGATCAATTTCAATCTCAAAATAGTCACTTAAGCGATATCTTTAAAGTTGACATCTTTGAACAAAGCGACGTCCTGCTCGAAACAATCAGAAAAACGAAACAAATCCTCTATATTGAAAATATAGAGGATCCTGAAACATATAAAAAAAGTGACGAGATTTATTTAGATATTCACGAAACCTTAGGTGATAATTTAAAGAAATACATTACAAAGTATATCGAAAAAGGATACAAATCAATTATTATTGCTCCGATTATATATCTTACGGATTCCGACAATGCTGTTTCATTTGCATATGCGCAATTAATTTCTAAAACCAAATTATTCACATTACAAGATGTCAATGAAATAAAAAAGCTTCTGGACAAACTGGTTAACAGAATTAAGGACTCTAACACTCTCTTTATTCATACTAATCAGCAAATAATTGATTTAAGCAAGTCCGGTGCCAAGCTTTATATTAAAGATGAAAATTTAAAAAAATATTTAATAGACAGTAAAGGATTTGTTTTTGATATTGTTTTTAAATTACAGGCCCCGATTACCATATATGGTGAAATAAAAAGTTCATACCGCGATGAAGAAAATAATTTATTTATCGGAATTGTCTTCGCGGGTCATTCCTCAAGAAAGAACGAAATGAAACGATATTACTCATATCTCGAGCCAATGATAAAAAATTATAAAGAACAACTACT
>CAZVYR010000003.1:8300-26352 GCA_964631555.1 uncultured Leptospirales bacterium | reverse complement strand
ACTCCGTCATAGAAAAAAATAATCCCAGCTCTATCTTAAATGATAATGAAATAACTCATGGATAATAACAGATTAGCTCTGATAGCAGGAGAAGGTATTCTGCCTGAAATACTTGCACAAAGATTAAATGAAAAGAAACTCCTGTCCCTTTTAATTGTTCTACAAGGTAAAAAAAAACGTTTTAATATTCTGCAAAATTCAGTTTACGAATCCTCCCCAGGAAAAATAAAAAAAATAATTAATATTTTAACAAAAAATAATATAAACAAGCTGCTAATTATTGGAAAAATCGATAAAAGGGCATTTATCGAACGCAAAGGATTTGATCTAAAGGCACTGCAATTATTAAAAAAAATAAAAAACGGGAATGACATGTCAATTTTTATGCTTATTCAAAATGAATTGGAAAAAATTGGCATAGAGGTTCTGCCACAAGATACTTATCTTAAAGATTTGATTGCATATAAAGGGATTATTACAAAAAGAAAACCAAAAAAAAAGGAAATTTTAGATGCCGAATATGGTATCCAATATGCTAAACAACTTGCATCCATGGATATAGGACAAGCAGTTGTAATTAAAAACATGGTCATCACAGCTGTGGAAGCAATCGAAGGGACAAATGAAACCATCAAACGCGGAGCTCTTTTGGCGGAACATGGATCAGTAGTCTGCAAAGCTGCACGGGCAAATCAGGATAATCGATTTGACATCCCGACAATAGGTCTGGAAACCCTTCAAGTTATGGCAGAATATAAATGCTCAGTACTTGCACTGGAAGCTGATAATATTTTTATCGTGAATCCTGTTGAAGTAATAAAATATGCAGATTCAAAATCGATTTCAATAATCGGAATTTAGTTGATTTCGGCATTATGGAAGGGATAAATGATAATTAAAAATGATAGAAATAACTTTCAATATAAAATAAAAAATAATAATACTTAATAATACTATTAAAACAATATTCATTCTGTGCAGAAATTTATCTGAAACCGACTGCTGCATTCTGTGAAGTAAAGCTGCTATGAATATCAAATAACCCACAAGACCAGAACAACCTGATAAGATAAAAATAAATTTCACTATAGGTGTGATAGTTAAAAAAAGTTCAAGATCTATAAATAATTTAAACCCGACAATCCACCATATAATCATCCCGGGATTTGTAATTGCTATAGTAAAGCCTGTTAAAAAGGATATCCTTTTTTTATAAACCAGTGGATTATCATTCTGCAATACACCATGTTTATGTTCCTGTACAGACCTGAATAATAAAAAAGACAGAACACATATCCCCAGTATGTAAACACCGATTTTAAATTCTTTATGAAAGAGAAATCCGCCAAGGCCAAAGAGAGTCAGTACTCCATATATAAAATCCGAGGTTGCCGAACCCACGGCAACTGCTATAGCAGGCGTCAAATGACCGTTTATTGCTTTTTTTGCAACCTCCAGTTGCACCGCACCTACTGGCATAGAGGAAAGAAATCCCATTATCAGACCAAATATAATAAGAAAAAGAAATTTTAAAGGGAGAATATATTCCATTAGCTAATTATTACTATTTGATTTTTTAAAATTTAAAGAAAGGGATTTTATATTTATTTTATTCACATATAGTTCCTTCTGAGAAACTAAATTTCATAAAACCACATTTTATTGTTTATTTTAGTTTCTTCAGGATTTGTCCCCGCTCTCTGAGCGGAACCGCCCTGCGAGCGGGGTGAGTTGCTAATAAATAAAATAAATTATTGGAAAACAGTTTACCTAAGTTAAAAAAAAAATCAACAAAAATATTTTCCTGTCAATAAATCGTTAACCTCTAAGAATGCTGGAAATGATGCTATTTATAAATATTTAAATAATAAATATTTATATTATATTATCCTAATTGACAGGTTAAACAGGACTAGATATATTTAATTTTCGGTGTTATGTATTTATAATTTAAAAAATAATTATTACCTAAAGCCCGGACCCGAGAGGCATTAAATGGAAATAAAAAAACCGGAAATAACACTTTTATCAATAACTCCAAATGCTGAAAAGCTGATCGAAGAAGCAGGCAGAACCTGTTATATGTCGCTTAACCGGATTACAGACGAAAGCGAAAAAAATTTTATCAGAAGCAGTATAAAAAGAGGACATCTTTCGATAATTGAACATGCGTCAGCTAGTTTCAGAATTAAAGGAGCCTCAAGATCATTTACACACCAGTTGGTCAGGCACAGACTTGCAAGTTTTTCACAACAATCCCAGAGATATGTGAATGAATCAGATTTCAGCTATATCATTCCGCCCGGTATAGCCGAAAATATTACTGCAAATAATATATTCAAAGAATTTATTGAAACATCAAAAAAAACCTACTCATCTCTTCTTGAAGCTGGAATAAAAAAAGAAGACGCCAGATTTGTACTACCAAATGCTCTTGAGAGCGAAATAGTCTTTTCAGCAAATTTCAGAGAACTTCGTTTTATCTTTTCACTCAGATTAAAAAAAAACGCACAATGGGAAATCAGAAGAGTATGCCTTGAAATGTTAAAGATAATGCAGAAGCATGCTCCTTCCGTTTTCGGGGATTTTATCATTGACGACATAGCATGGACAGCAAAGTCGGAATTTGAGTAACAATCCGGATATAATTTAAATAATTCTGGACTCAACTATGGTGAAAATAGGTGTAATAATAAACCCGTATTCAAAAAAAATACTGAAAATGAAACATCCTGTTGAATTTTATAAAAAAACAGGGGGAGATACGGTTGACATAAGACTCACAAGGACTCCTGGCGATGTAATAAAAGCAGCAGAAGATTTTAAACGAAATGGTATTACTTATGTTGCTATCTCCGGAGGAGACGGCTCAATCCATCTGGTTATCTCAAAATTTATTTCTGTATACCAAAACAATAATCTGCCATATTTCCTGATCCTTAAGGACGGCTCAATGAATAATATAGCCAAGTCTTACAAACTTAAAGATAGAGGCAGGGGACTTTTAAAAAAATTAATAAAAAAAATAAAAAACAACGATAATGTAAAAATTTTTTACAGGGATACGATAAAAGTAAATAACATGTATTGTTTTTTATTCGGATTAGGCTTTACAGCAAACTTTATAAATATGTTTAATGAAGGAGGCAATAAAAGTCCGCTGAAAGCAATCAGGATTATTTTTAAGACAATTTATGCTGCATTAAGTAACAACAATAATGGACTTTTTAGCAGGCAGAATCTGATAGTTACTCTTGACGGGAAGGAGCTATCTATAAAAGAATATTTTGCAATATATGCTGCGACAATTCATAATCTTGCCTTAGGCTTTTATCCAACCCCCAGGGCTTATGAAAAAGAAAAATCCTTTCATATTATCGCAACCGGATTGCGTCCGATTAAAATTCTTCTGAATATTAATAAAATCAGGAGAGGACGTCCGATCAATCATCCGTATCATTACGACAATATAGCTTCCGAAATGAAGATTATTCATCCAGGTGAATTTCTATATCAGATGGATGGAGATATATACAAGACCAAAGACGAATTAACAGTTCAAACAGGTCCAACAATAGGATTTATTTATGTTTAAAAAAAATATTTTCTAATTTTATTTATCGATCAGTACTCCATTTACAAATTTACCTTCCAGCACTTTACCATCAGAATAAATAAGCTTCCCTTTTCCCTGCATAACATCATTCTGAAATTCTCCCTCATATACAGTACCATCAGGCCATGTAAAAATTCCGTAACCATCAGCCTTGCCGTTTTTTATGTCACCTGTATATTTCCTACCGTCAGGATATGACAATTCTCCGGTACCTGACATTTCATTTTCCCGGAACTCCCCTGTATATCTTGTCCCGTCAGGAAAAGAAAAAAATCCCTGACCGTCCCTTTTCCCTTTATTATATTCACCATTATATACTTTACCGTCCGGAGATGTATACAAACCTCTCCCCTGAAATTTTGATTCCTTAAATTCACCCGTATATCTTGATCCATCTTCCCATACATAGGTTCCTTTACCATTCACGCAGTCACCGGATATACAACCTATCTTTTTATCTTTTTTCTGAAATAAGGTACAACTACTATATAAGATGGTAAAGGCTAATACCGCAATCAGGATAATATAATATCTTTTCATACATACCTCCGGGAAGCAGAAAAACTTTTACAAAATACTGCCACAGAACAAACGTTATTTGTTTATTTTCTGTTTTACTAAAAAGTCAAGCTATAATTTCACTATAATCTTGTTGAGACCATTATATTAAAAATATTATCATTACCCGGCCCTGTTCTGATATCTATATCTAAAAAAGATGCTCCCTTACCGGTCCCTATTTCCATATTATAAAAAGAATAAGCAGGTTTAATAAAGTAAGAATAGATAATATCAATCGCCTTTAAACCAGCCAACGCATACAATGCGTAATAACCTGTGTTACTTTTGTTATAATTGTAAACAGAATAACCAGCAAGAGTCATCTCGGAGAAATAGAATACCCATGCTTGAAGCCTTTGACCTTTATAAAAAAAACCACCTCCTGGGATAAAGAACGAAAGTGCTGCTGCCATATTGTCCCTGTCTGAAAAAAAGGGGGGAAGATGCATAGTGTTTTTGAATTGAAAAGTAAGCTGGTCCAGATATGCTGCAGAAAATGTCAGCGGGAGAGATAGCCAGAAAAATATCTGAAGATTTTGCATACTATCCGTTTTATCAGGATCCTGTTCCCATGGAAAAAAATTAATTTTAAAATTAGTTATAATCTCCGGCAATAAAAAATGCATACCAATAGCAGTACCGGAAACTACAACACTTCCTATATCAGGCCTGGTATTTTTTAATCCGAGGTAGTTAGTGGAGAGAAACGCCCCGTATCCCGGTATACATATATTACTGCCAAGATTAACGAGACATATACCTTCAAGGAGCCTCTTCTCTGGATCCCCTCCTGATATATTCTCAAGCCTATATCTATTAATAGTATTCCTCGAAATATCTTTCTCCTGCTCAGCTATGATTTTATCAATGTCGGGGAAAATATTGATTATAATCTCATCTCCAACGCTTTTAACCATATCACTCTTCACCAGCGACTCGTAACGGCCGGCACGAACTACCTGTATATTGAATTCAGGAAATCTGTATGTATCATTATTCCTTATACCATCCCATTCACCAGCATCAATAAGATAATTACCCTTACCGTAACTTTCCAGGACTTTTGTCCTGAGAGGCAAGTCCCTGTGTAATAAAGCTATCTCTCTTCCGACTTTCAGAGGTACATTTAATTTAATCCTGGTCTTTAATTCATATCTCCGTTTTAAAGATTCATATTTATTATTAACAGGTACAACTTCGAGATCAGAATAAATCATATCTCCAATCTGATAAGCAGTCACCAGCACATAGAGATCAAGATTCAATAACCTGGCTGTTTCATTGTAAATATTGGATGGGGATAGTTTTTTTGCTTCTTCATATGCCAAACCCAGTTGCCTGTCTTCAACAGGCATAAACCGTCCGCACTCATTAAATATCTTTTTAGAATAATCAACAGCCTCTCTAGTTACTGCAAAACCTACACTATTATTATCAGTGATTCCGAATACAGCAGTCCTTTTAGAGCCGGTATTCTGCTGAGCATAACCGAAATACGGGAAGAGACACACCAGACAGAAAGAAGTACAAAGATATTTAATTTTACTGATATATTTTAACATTTTTCCTTAGTCAGCCATGACGGTTTTTTATAATGATATTTATTTCTGTATTTAATTATTCATAAAAGACCAGCCAGACTGGCTTTCTTTTAAATATTAAAGATCATTTTGAGTTAAAATTTTACTGTATACTGCATGCCTATACTTACTCCATTGTCATCCATAAGAACAGCAGGCTCAAATCCAAACTCCCTTTCAGTTATCTTACCATTTCTGATATTATCTCTAATAAGCAGCACATGTGCGATCTCGATCATTTTCAATAGTCCAAAGGAACTAAGATAAAAATAAGCTCTCTTTTTATCCCTGCTTTCTTTAATATAGGATCCGCTGGTGTTATCATATCTCTCTGATGCGGAAAATTCCCTAAACACCGAATAAAGCAATATATTGTGCAAATGAAAAAAAAGATATCCCTGAAGCCTGTATCCCTTATAGAAATGTCCTCCTCCCCCTGAAATCAGGGAAAGATACACTGCTGTAATATTATTTCCCATATACGGCTGCCTCCCCTGATAAGATTGTGCAAGATAATGAAGGTGAGCTGAAAAAGCATCAATTACAAGAGGTATTCCGCCGCATAATAGCATATACATTCCGAACTTATAGCGTACCTGGCTGCTTCGAGGAATATCCTGCTTTTCCTTTTTATAGGTTTCGGGACGATTTTTTAAACCATTATATTCCAGGTAAAGATAAGGAAAAGTGCTGACAGCCCAAAGGGATAAACCGCTGAAATCCCCATTCCTGTAATAACCAAGTGGCGCGATCAACGGCATCATGACACTAATAGGCACTGTAGAAAACAAAAAAACCATAGTATCCTTTGTGGGTGAATTATCATAAATAAGTTCATGCTTTCTTCCGTAAAAAAAATTATTAAGAAATTCAGCTTTCTTATTATATGTAACATAAACAAAATCATTGTTCTCTAAAATCAGACTTCCGGGTGAAACCGATATAACACGATTATTATCTATAGCAACACTGCCTAATTTTTTACTTTTCCTGATATAAGCATCAGGGCCCGGGTCTTTCTCATACCTGAATATTTCATAATCACCGTTTAGAACCTGTTCAGAGTCAAAAACCCGATTTCCATCCTTTTCGATATTCAAAAATATCTGTGTTTTATATACACGTAAAAGTCCTGAAATAAAATAGCCTGCATGTTCCTCGAAAATATAATTATATTCCATACCGGAAATAGCAAGGCCCTTAAGCGGAATAATTGCGGAATACTGATAAACAATACTGCCGTAATACGGGGAATTAATACCCTGACCATAAAGACTGATCCTGACTGAATCCCCCTTATCCTCTACAGAGGCTCTGATAATGAGATCAATCCCTGCACTTCGTGCAAATCCTATAATACAATTTTCTTCCAGGCACCCATATCTTGTAAGCTGGTCTTTTAATAAATCAGGATTTATTATATTAAAAATTCCTGTTGAGTTAAAAACATTTAGAATCTGTTTCTCTAACAATGAGGCCAGTCCGATCATCCTGGCACTGTCTGCTTTTGCGCCTGACATAGCAACAAATGGCTTTAATGCATTAACAGGAGAATTAATGCAAAAAATATAAATTAAAATAAATATAATTAAATTAGTTTTCCGGAATAATCCCCGCAAAATTAAATTCCCTATCCTCATGACAATCCGCTCTTAATATTAATCAATTAAACCAGCTTCCTGCTGCGTAATATAATTAGGTCAGGTTTTTAATAACAAGTAAAATTTCAATTATGACTTTTTGCAAGATGACTTAAATTCTGAGTAATATATTAAATACTTTTTTACAAAATAAGTCATTGCTATGAATACTTGTTTTCAATTATTATATCCTGTACATAAAATTATGATGCTGGTGACTTCGGAGGGGAAAATGAATTATAATCTGAACAATTTATTCAATTATAAGAATGGAACCTCAGAATATATTTGCACACAAGAAAGCAAAAAAAAACAAATGCAGCGGTTTAAATAAAAGATTCAAACATTTAATGTCATTTAAAACCGGAATAATGGACAATTATATTTATATAAAAAACCTGCAGGTAAAAGATAAAAAAATCTCGGTAAATTCCTTAAAAGAAAGCTGACTGACAATGCAGCCTGGCTTGGTGACCAGGGTTAAAATCAGCAACGTTAATTTGTCAGTTTAGTATGCTCCACCTTAAGGCATTTTGACTGAACAACCTTAAGACCTGCCTTTTGCGCCTTTTTTGCTGATTCATTATGCGCAAGTCCAAGCTGCATCCAAACGACCTTCGCTTTTATCTTTATTGCCTCGTCAACAATTCCTGGTATAGCCTCAACACTCCTGAAAATATCCACAATATCGACTTTTTCAGGAATTGATGCCAGATCAGGGTAAGATTTCTCTCCCAGGATTTCCTTCTTGCCTGGATTAACAGGAATGATTTTATAACCATGCTCTTTTAGATATTTCCCGACTTTATTGCTGTCTCTCTCCGGATTGTCAGAAAGCCCTACAATAGCTATTGTTTTATTTTCCAGCAATATCTCTTTTATTTCATCATCCAGAGGATTAAATCCCGGGACTTCACATGAGCCTGATTCCATTATGATACTCCTTATAACAAGATTTTGTAATGATCAGATATATAATACTAAAACTATAATAAATAAACAGCATAAAAATATTACAATATAATTCCACATTAAAAATAAAAAAATATCTGATTCAGTAATTTAAAAATGCATTCATAATTATACCGGATTTGACCTGTTCCCCTACGTTCCAAAACCTCTTCCCCTCCGTTTCAAAACCGTAAATAAAAGGAGTTCGGCTAAAAACCTTACGGGTGTAATCTTAATAACCATTCGGATTAGCCGACTGCCATCTCCATACATCAACGCACATTTCATCAATATCCCTGTCAGCAGACCAGTTCATTTCTTTCCTGGCAAGAGAAGGATCAGCATAACATTCAGCAATATCACCGGCACGACGGCCCACGATTTTATAAGGGACTTTCCTGCCCGAAGCTTTCTCAAATGCCTTAACCATTTCCAGAACGCTATACCCCCTGCCTGTACCCAGATTATAAGTTACAATACCTGGATTTGATTCTAGCTTCTTCAGGGCATATAAATGCCCAATCGCAAGATCAACAACATGAATATAATCGCGAACACCTGTCCCATCGGATGTGGGATAATTGTTGCCGAATACCGATAATTCCTTGAGCCTTCCGACCGCTACTTGAGCTATGTACGGCATTAAATTATTCGGAATATCGTTAGGGGATTCACCGATACGGCCGCTTACGTGAGAGCCGACAGGATTAAAATAACGAAGTATACCAATGTTCATACTGGTATCAGAAGCGTATAAATCCCGAAGTATTTCCTCAATAATCAGCTTTGTTCTCCCATAAGGATTTGTTGCAGATAAAGGAAAATCTTCCGTAATGGGCACTCTCTCAGGCTCGCCGTAAACAGTGGCAGAAGAACTAAAAACAATATTGTTAACAGCATGCTCTTTCATAACCTCACAAAGGACAAGTGTGCCGGTCACATTGTTATGATAATAACGCAGTGGGATATTAACTGACTCCCCTACTGCTTTTAACCCTGCAAAATGAATTACAGCGTCAAACTTAGCTCCTGAAAAAATATCATTTAAAGCCTCTTTATCAAGAAGATCAGCCTTATGAAATAACAGCTTTTTACCGGTTATCTCCTGAACCCTTTTTAATGATTCTTCTTTACTATTGCAAAGATTATCAACAACACTGACGTCATACCCTGTGTTCAGCAATTCAACGCATGTATGACTTCCGATATAGCCAGCCCCGCCTGTTACAAGTATTTTCATTTGATCCCTTATACTACTCCCTGTAATCTTATCAATAGTTAAATAAACAATAATTACCAACAATAAAATTGAAATCTAATACTTTTTATTGTAGTTTAATACGCATTTTTATATATTTCAAGAATTTTAATATATAATTAAATAACAAGGCACACATTTTTACCTTAAAATTCGATTAAAAGAATAATAATTATATTGACAAGCATTACAGTTCATGGATGACTACCAGTAAAAAGTGGCTATTAAATATGGTAGCCAGATTAACCGAATTAAAGTATTATATTAATATATTTTATTTAAACAAAAAATGAAGACCAAAAAATTGATGAATAAAGCTGTCAAATTTCATGGCCATTCCTGCCCGGGACTGGCGATAGGCGTACAGGCAGCAAATTACATTCTGGATCATGGCAACGATTTCTCTATTGATGAAGAGTTGGTTGCTGTTGTTGAAAATGATAATTGCAGCGTAGACGCACTCCAGGCCCTTCTTGGAACCACATTCGGCAAAGGGAACCTAATATACCTGGATTATGGGAAAAATAATTATACTTTTTACAACAGGATCAGGGAGAAAGCAGTTAAACTGATTTTTAAAGATGCGGATTTCAGTGACAGCGAAATGTCAAGAGAAGACCGGAAAGAAAAAATATTATCCTCAAATTATGAAGATATTTTCGATATCCGGAATATTGACTATAATCCCCCGGACAAAGCCACAATATATAAATCTCTAATCTGCGACAGATGCGGCCAACCTACAATGGAGACAAGAACGATCCGGTATAAAAAAGAAACTCTTTGTATACCTTGCCATAAGGAAGCGACTGGGGGAAAATAGAATAATCGTTCTAATTTTAACATATATCTGACGATAATATTGTAAAAATATTACTGGATGCACCATCTCGTGCATCAAACAGACTACCCAACAAAAGCAATAATTATAAATTATAATCAGCGCATTATTGATTTTGCATCTTCTGAGAAACAATTATTTAACGATTTTTCTAATTGCTTTTCATTGTTTCTTCAGGATTTGTTCCCGCCCCGTGTCCTGGCTGGCTGTTCTCCTGGCAGAGTAGATTGCTATCAAAAAATGATGAACATCCTTGTATTTATAAAAATTATATTTTTGTATAACTGTCAATATTATTTTAATAAGCATAAAGAAGCTCTTGTTTTCTTACCGTGAATAGAATTTATTCACAGTGAGCAGTAAATTAGTTAAGTTATGGAAATCAATGTTCGATAATAAAATAGCAAATATTATTGGCTTAAAATACTCAATCGGGAGGAATTAATGGCTTTGCCTCAAAAGAACCCATACAACCAATACAAATTAACAGAAGTAAATACTGCAAATCAGGGTAAGCTCATTGTAATGCTGTATGACGGTGCCATTAAATTCCTGAATATTGCCCTTGAAAATTTAGATGTAAAAACCTATGATATTGTTAATACCAATATTATTAAAGCGCAGGATATTATAACCGAGTTGCTTCTCTCACTTAATATGAAAGATGGTGGTGAAATATCTTCTAATCTATTTAACCTATACTTATATTTTAAAAGAAGGTTACTGGAAGCCAATATACAAAAAAAACCGGAAATAATCGAAGAAGTTTTGAACCATCTGACATTATTGCGTGAATCGTGGAATAAAATATCAGCCAAGGAAACTCCAACAGATAGTTCAAATATTAACAAGAAGGGAAACTTCAGTATTGAGGGATGATCTATCCAGCCTGTTCCAAAAATTAATAATACAGTATAAAAATAAAATCGAATTATTGGAGATAATAACCTCCAATGAAACTCAACTCAGATTTTATCTTAAATCCAATAACGTATCCGCTATACATGAATTAGTTCAGGCAGATAATGATTTATTTCTAAAGCTTGATACTCTTGAATATGAAATACAATCTTTAATCGATAATATCTGTAAAATCTCTGGTATAGAAAAACACAGATTTAATAGCTTTTTTCTAAAAAAATCCGACAATCCCATGCCTGACCTGAATAAAGCAATAATAAAAGTAAATAAGCTTATGTCCGAATTATTAAGCGACCGTGATAGACTAATAACAGCAATGGAAGAGAAACTAGGAATTATGGAAAATGATATTGCTTCGCTAAAGATTATCCAAAAGTTAAAATAATATTTAAATAACAAATTTAAATAAATGATTTACAACGTCTATTCAACAGACGCCTCTTTATTACGATTACTTCTCAGATAAGCTTGTATAAACCTGTTAATATCCCCATCCAGAACACCTTCTGCGTTTCCGGTTTCTTCATCAGTCCTGTGATCTTTAACAAGCGTGTACGGATGAAAAACATAAGACCTTATTTGGTTTCCCCATGAAATTTCCTTTTTTTGACCGAGCTTTTCTTTCTTTTCCTCTTCTGCTTCTTTCTTTTTTAAAGCATATAATTTCGATTTTAATACTTTAATCGCGAATGCCTTATTTTTATGTTGTGACCTTTCATTCTGGCATTGTACAACAATACCAGTGGGAAGATGAGTAATTCTCACTGCAGAATCAGTTTTATTAACATGCTGCCCGCCAGCCCCGGATGAGCGATAGGTATCTATACGAAGCTCGGATTCGTTTATTTCAACCTCTATGTTATCGGGAACTTCCGGAATAATCTCTAATGAAGCAAAAGAAGTATGTCTTCTGCTGTTTGCATCGAAAGGTGAAATCCTTACCAGCCTGTGTATTCCGCGTTCACTTTTTAATAAACCGTACGCATAATCGCCTTTTATTAATGTTGTCGCACTCTTGATCCCCGCTTCTTCTCCGGGCGTATAATCGATCTGTTCAACATCAAAGCCATTTTCTTCAGCCCATCTTAGATACATTCTGTAAAGCATCAAAGCCCAGTCCTGTGACTCGGTACCGCCTGCTCCAGGATGTATTATTAAAAAAGCGTTGTTAAAATCATTTTCATCGGAGAAAAGTTCTAAATTCTCAAGATAGTCAAATTTTTCCGTATACTCATGAACCTTAGAAGAAATCTCTTTTAATAAAGACTCATCAGATTCTAACATGGCTATCTCGATCAATTCTTTCTCATCTCTTATCTGATTAATCAGCTTATCCAGCGGATCAATCCTTTTTTTAAGCCTGCTGATTTTAAGATTAACCTCAGTTGCCTTTGCCTGATCTTTCCAGAAAGAATCCTTAAATGTTTCCTGTTCCAGCTTATGTAGTTCATTTTTTAAAGAATCAATATTTATTGACTTATATAGAAGTACAGCTTTTTCAAAGATACTATTAAGAGCCTTAACAGCTTCTCTATATTCAGCTTCAGCCAAAATATTTTTCCCTTCCTTATGAAGATCAGGATAATCATCCGGTTTAAATATAATAAACAATAATTATTAAAAAATAACCTGCTAACTATATAAAAGTTTTTTTTAAATATTCACTAAAGTCCTTTTCGAATAATCTCGAGGAATCATAATACCTGTTAAATACGGAATTCCAAACATCCTTTGATTCCATGCATAAATAAATAAATGGTTTGCCAGTAAATTCGTGAATATATCTTACAATAGTCCTGTAAATGTCTATTCTTTTATTCTTTAAATACCGGTATTTCCCGTCAATACCAGGGAACATTTCCTCTGTTGTTAATTCTTCATTAACGAATTTATACCGCAATATATCTTTGAACGCAGGACTGTATCTGAAGCCTCCCATAGATATCCAAACAATTTTTTCAGTATTCACATTTTTAAAAAGATCTATAATTATATTTTTATAATCTTTCTCCCAGCCTTCATATACAATAATAGGATCAAAATGAAACGCAATAAAATAATTCGCATTACATGCTTTTTGAGCAGACATTATCCGTTCCTCAAGAGAAGCGGTATCCTGTTCGTATTTTATGATATTTCTCCGGGTATTTATGCTCCAGGCGAGCACAGAATTCCCTTTATTTTTAATCTTAAGTAAATGATCAACGTTATTTGACTTCGTCTTTAATTCAAGCATGCAATTTTTATTGCTGCTGAATTTCTTTATAAGTCTTTCTCCCATACCTGTAATATTATCAACCATAAGTGAATCGGTAAATTCCCCCGAGCCGATTCTATAAACGAAATTATGATCCATTGTATTCAGAAAGTCATCAAGCTCGCGTTCCAAGTCTTCAATATTTATAAATTGAAATACTCCAAAGGAATTCAAATATGAATTTAAAAAACAATATGTACAATTATAAATACAATTAAAACACGTATTAATAACCTTGTAATTACAACATGTAACCCTAGGTGAACCTGGACAGATCTGAAAAAATCTGCCTTTAAAAGGTTTTAAAATTACAACCTCTTTAGACTTAAAGCCCCGGCTTTTAAAATTTTCTATATAACTGCCAAGGTCTTCTTCATTATTAAAAGGAATAAACAAAGGGCCTTTTAATTTTAAGAAAGCGGAGATAACCTCATTATCCGTATGATTATTATCATAAAGAATAGCTTTAATATCATTAATTGTTTTCATTTGTAATATATAATCAATCGTGACCGCTTTTCCTTTTTCTGCCCTTTGCGGACAGTTCAAAAATTACTTTTTCCACTGACCGATCAGTAACTTCGTAAACAATAAGCTTATGGCCATCTAAAACAAAGCTATCTCCTTTCCTCGGAATTTTAGCTAATTTGTAAGTCACCAAGCCTGCTATAGTGGAAAATCCTTTTTTAATTATATTAAGTCCGAACTTCCTTTGAAAATAGTCAATGTCCAGGCTTCCGTCCAGAATATATTTTTTTTCGTTTACTGTTTTAATTAGAACTTCATCCGGATGATCTCTTGTCTGGATCTCTCCGACAATTTCCTCAACAATATCTTCGTATGATATCAGACCTTCTACAGCACCGAACTCGTTTACTACAAATACCATTGGAGTGTTGTTTTCCTGCATCTCAATGAAAAGCTCGTAAATTATTTTGGTAGAAGGTACATAGTACGGTTTTTTTATTATCTCATCAATTTTTTTTATCTTTTTATTTCGCAGAATATCCATGTAATGAATATAACCAATGATATTATCCACTCTGTCTTCATAAACAGGGATTCTCGAGAACATGGTATTCTCAATAAGCCTGACAAGGTACCTGATATTCTGTTTTTTTTCAACGGATACTATATCTATTGTTGGTGTTGCAATTTCACCGGCAGTTACCTTGTGAAAAGACAATATCTCAGATACCAGCGCATTGTGATCCTCATCGATTATCCCTTCCTGCTCGCCTAATTTGAACAGAGTGCCGATCTCATCACGTGAGGCTATTGGCAAATAAGGAGAATTATTATAGTGCAACGCATCTTTAAGTGTCTTAGAAAAAAACAATAAGAACTTTACAAGAGGCTTTAATACTACCATTAAAAACGACATCGGATAAGAAAAGAACATAAGGAAAGAATCCGCTTTTGACCTGGCAATAGTCTTTGGCAATATTTCACAGAATACTAAAAAAAACAACGTCTGGATCATGGTTACAATAAGAATACCCTGCTCACCAAGAAGAAAAGCTTTTGTGGCAAGAAATACAATAAAAGATGTGGCAGCAACATTGGCCAGGTTATTGCCAAAAAGAATCATACCAAGAGCTTCTTCCATGTTCTCAATAATCTGAAGGGACTTTTGTGCTTTTTTAATCCCATCTTCAGAGTATGCTCTTAACCTGATAAAACTTGCCGAAATAAGTGATGTCTCAGTGCCTGAGAACACAGCTGAAAGTATGATAAAAAATAATAATAAAAAATTATATACAATTATTTCCGGTCCCATGGGTCCTGTTTTGAAATATATTTTTAATTCTTCTGAGTAACTAAATTTTATAACAACAAATTTAACAGCTTTTGGCAGTTACTTTAAGATTTGTTCCCGCTCTCTGAGCGGAACCGCCCTGAGGACGGGATGAGTTGCTAAATAATTATTTGAATTATTGCATTTCTCCTAAAATTTAAGGCAGGTTTTGCAACAAGTCTATTTAACCTGATTTGCTTATTAACTGCTTTTATCAATAATCTCAATTGATTCAATACGATTCTTTTGTATATGTCTTACCTTCAGGACATATCTATCAATCTCGACTGTTTCAGATCTTCTTGGGAAATAGCCCAGTTTTTCAATAATGAAGCCACCTATAGTTTCTGTATCCTCGCTTTCCACATTTTCATTAAAATTAAAATTAAAATCATGAATTTGCATATCACCTGATATTACAGTTGTCTTACTATCAATTCTCCTGATATCTTTCTCTGCTCTTTGTTTATCTTCCCATAATATAAAATTTTTACCCATCAATTCCGAAAGTATGGAAGATAATGTAACCACTCCGGCAGTGCCTCCATATTCATCAACAACAATCGCGATCTGAATTTTTTTATTTAAAAAATCATTCAGCAACTCCCCGAGTTCCTTTGAAGCAGGATAATGATAAGTATTATGAATTAATTTATTAATTTTTTTCGCCTTCTTATAACCAAGAGCATGCGGAATCAATTCCCTTGAATCAAGCATACCAACCACATTATCAGGATTCTCTTTATACACAGGAGCCCTTACGGTTCCGGTATTTAAAAAGATTTTCAAAGCCTCTTTTACAGTAGAGTCATACGGAATAAACACGGCCTTATTCCTGGGGATCATAACATTCTGGGCTTCTTTCTTTGAAAAACGAAGTACATTTTTCAGAAATATTTCTTCGTTCTTGCTTATAAGTCCTCCGGCATGGCTCATCCTGACTGCCACATCAAGCTCTTCTTCTGTTATTGCTATATTATTATCTAGTTTTAAGGAGAATAATTTAATTATAAAATTCGTTATTGCAAGAAGCACTACTCTAACCGGAAAAAGAATATTGTGGACGATATTTAAAACAGAAATTATTTTTTTGGAAAAATTCTCGTAATTATTTATTGAAATTACTTTGGGAGATATTTCGCAAAATATAACAAGGATAGGGGTAACCACCACAATAGCAATTATATGACCATACTCACCCCAGACATAAAGTAAAAGACTTGTGGAAATAGCGGAAATGATTATATTTGCAAAAAGATTGCCGGTCAATAAAGTTATAAGAATTTTCTCCGGAGTCCTCATCAACTGGTAAATCAGGTGCTCTCTCTTATTTGAAGACTGCGAATACCTGTGAAGATCAGACCTGCGTAATGAATAAAGAGCAGTCTCTGATCCTGAAAAAAATGCCGAAAGCAACACTGCTGTAAAAAGTATTATGAAATTTATCAAAATACTATCCATTAGTAACCCGGAATTGATTGGATACAGCCTGGTGAAATGAAGAATGAATATCCCCGGAGAGCATTAAATCAATACAATAATGATTACTGGCATTTCTGTAAGGTTCAATAAAGACCATTGGCGGGATATAAAATGTAAAGATATATTTCATGAGGGAATTTATTGAATATCCAGATTCACTTTAAATGAAGTGCTCATTGAGGTTTCATTACCTGAATAATCAGTCGCGCGGATCAACAACTTATTCGTTCCTTCATTATAAGTAATGTCTGATACTTTATAATATCCTCGTTCATCAAATAAATCCTGAAAAGATTTACCGGATATTGTCAATCCATTTTTTAATAAAACTATTTCCGAGTATTCATTATCAACAACTTTTTCCCCGTTAAAAATAACGACCAGTTTATAAATACCCAGTTTCTCAGTCCGGTTTATTGAATCATATATATCAATAAGCAAAGGATAATGCCTGGTAAGTCTGATAGTATCATTATCTCTTATCCTGAAATATTTATCATCGATCCTGATATAAACATTTTCAATATGGGGAGCTTCTTTATCCTTGACCTTTGGAAAATACAATAATGGATTCAGTGATTTAAGTGATTCACTGTTTAGCATGGAAAGATGCAGATGCTTCCCGGAAGAATGGCCTGTGTCACCAATCTCGCCAATAAGATCGTTCATACCGTATGCAGTCCTGAATTCAGGATTATCAGCTAAATGCATATAAATAGAATAATATCCGGAATCATGTTTCAATATTCTGTAATTTCCGCCGCCCGGATAATTCTCCAAAGGGAATAACGACTTGTCCCAAAGAAAAACAAGCCTTCCTTCTTCTGCAGGAAATATCCTTGCATCATTTGAAACCAGGTCAATGCCATCATGAAAATGGTCCCCTCTTGATTCTCCGAAACTGGAAGTAACTCTCATATCGGTTACCGGCCATGTGAATGACAAGTTAATAATAATTAATGTATATATGGAAATATAAAAACAAATATATTTTTTCATTCTTATTCTCATTCTTTCTTTTTTAAATGCGATTACCTGATAATAGAGTTGTTGCATTTGACCTTAAATGTAAGGCCGGTTTTGCGAAACAAATCTGTTATTTCCCGGTATGTATATTGCAATATTCTCCGGGCTCGCTTCCTGCGTA
>CAZVYR010000003.1:4137-8200 GCA_964631555.1 uncultured Leptospirales bacterium | reverse complement strand
TCTGTTATTTCCCGGTATGTATATTGCAATATTCTCCGGGCTCGCTTCCTGCGTAAAATAACTGATCCACAGCTGTTTGCGGGCAAAGATTGCCTTTCCTTGGAACCATACCGGACTCAAGGCATATCGTCTGTTTTGTTATGCCCTCATCCGGAATAGTGAAATCACCGGGTTTATTTTCCGCTGTATATATTTGTGATATAAATTTTGCCCATACAGGTGCTGCAACCACGCCGCCCGCGCGGCCCTTGCCTAGGGAAATAGCACCGGCATTATTCCCTATCCAGACAACAGAAACAAGATCTGAAGTATAACCTGCAAACCAGGCATCATTGAAATCACTGCTTGTACCGGTCTTCCCTGCAATAGGAAAATCTATATTAAGCCCCTGTATCGCATAATACCCCGTGCCCCCTGGCTCGAATACACCTTTAAGCATTGATACAACGATTGAGCAGGCGATAGGGTCAATTACCTTTTCAACTTCTTTCCGTCTTTCTTCAACAGACTCCATGACTTCCTTCTCGTTGTTCCAGACAATATTACCGTTATAATCCTTTACATACCTGATCCCATAAGGCTGAATGAAATTACCGCCATTTACCAGTTCGGAATGCAGGATACAATTTTCCATAGGAGATATCTCGTATGTTCCCAGGGCAAGGGACAGGGTTTTCCCGAACCGTTTTTTTAACTCGCTCCCTGAAAGATCCAATCCGTCCCTTAATATCCGGAAAACAGTCTCATATCCGGTCTCCTCAAGCACTTTTACAGCAACAACATTTACGGATTTACGTAATGCTTCACGAACGATTATTTTCCCGGTATAAGTATCGTTATAATTCTTAGGGGAGTACTCATCTTCAAAAGTAGTATGGTCATCAATAAAGACACTTGAAGGAGTAATAGTTCTGTCCTCAAGAGCAGCAGCATATATTATCGGCTTAAAGGATGAACCCGGCTGCCTTTTAATCTGGGTAACATGATCAAGCTGGCTTTTCGACGAGAAATCATAACCGCCAACATAAGCAATAATTTCACCTGTATACGGATTTAGTGCGACAAAAGCACCTTCTATATTGGCGGCCTTTTCCCTTTCAATCGCCGATTCCGGGCTGTTGATATTACCCTCAGCAATTTTTGAATGGTATTCCTTTTGCTTTAAAATACCTTCCCTTAACGTACTTAATGCGATATCCTGCCTGGAACTGTCTATAGTTGTATATATTGACAGGCCTCCCTTCTTTATAACATCTTCCCCGAATTTTTCTACAAGTACTCTTCTTATATTTTCATTAAAGAACGGGGCCCTGTTGATCCTGTAAGAACTGAAAAGGAATCCCCCTATCAGGGATGATTCCGGTTCGTTTTTATCATTAAATGAAAAATCCCACTTTTTTATAAACCTCTTGAACTGATAAGCCGCGACCTTTTCCTGAATAAACCCGGACTCTATCATAGATCTCATAATTGTTTTTGTTCTTGTTAAGGAATTCGGCAGATTGGATAACGGGGAATATATCAACGGATTTGAAATAGTAGCCACGATCATGGCGCATTCGGTCTCATCAAGATCCTTTACAGACATGCCGAAAAACATCTTTGAAGCTGACTCAACACCATAAGCGCCGTTACCGAAATATATAAGATTAAGATACATAGACAAAATATCCTGTTTATCATACCTTTTTTCAATCTCCAGGGCACAGAACGCCTCATAGATTTTTCTTTTAAAATTCCTTTCCATATCCGTAAAAAGCACTTTGGCTAATTGCTGGGTAATGGTACTGCCCCCTTGTACAACGCGCAAATTTATAATGTTAACAACCACTGCCCTTAAAATGCCCTTATAACTCAGGCCTTTATGATTATAGAAATCCCTGTCCTCACTTGCAATAACTGCTTTAACAAGCCATTGAGGAATATTACTGTATGGAACTATTTCCCTCTTTTGTTCGAAAAATTCGCCTATTATCTCGTTATTCCTGTCATATATTCTGGTAGGAATATCCACAACCTTTTCCGAAAGATCAATATGACTATAACTGTAAACCTGGCCTTCCTGTAACTCTTCCGTACGGTCAATCAGCTTCTTATACCTTGAAAGCGTATCAAGAGCCGTTTCCTTATCCCCCAGCCAGCTTAAATAAATTGAGCCGACAAATAATCCGGAAATTACAATTACAAAAACCGGAATATACACAAAAAGCATCTTATGCGATGCTATCCATTTTATCATCTTTTTTAACATAACTGAATATTAAATTTAGTCAATCAACCTAACTGATCCGCCATGCTGACATTATTAAGCTGATATATTAATTTACCTCGTTAAAGGTGTCCCGTGCTAATACGGACGTTACAGCAAACTTAATAACAAATCCGCTTTAAAGCAGCATGAAACCGAATTAAATCAAACCAGTTTTTAAAATCAATGTCAAATATAATTTAAACCCTGAATAACAAGAACCCAGACTATGGATCCTGTGACCCTGATACCGTTCCCCTCCGTTTCACCTTCGTTTATTAAAGCATAATTATACACACAGACCTCATATTCCTTTAAAACAAACAAGATAGATAATAGCAGCGGGAAAAATATTTTTATATTTCCTTGACTTTTATCCAAAAAATCTTTTTATTATGAATTCATTTCAATTCAATTACACATAAAGATTTCAGGAGGCATTATGAACAAAATAATATTTATCCTGCTTGCGGCATTACTGATTATCTCACCAGGATGCAAAAAGGATAAAGTGGCAGAACAAGAAGTCACAATTGCAAAAAAATATGCGAAATACAGAAAAGCAGTATATAAAGACAAAGAAATGACAAAGTGGCTGGCTACTCTGGCAAAAGCAGAAGACGTAAGCCTGCTCGAAGAAGAAGAATATAAAAACAGTAAAGACAAATCCGATACAATATCAAAAATCAAATTAGCTGACGATTCAATAGGATATGTAGAATCACGGCATCTTGCTGATAAGCCAATAGTATTTACAAAAGACACAAAAGCTTATGTGCGGCCGACTTCCGGAAGCCAGTTATACGCAACTATTCCAAAGGGCGAACTTGGATTTATTGTTGAAGAAAAAGGCCTGTGGGCACAGGTATTCATCGGCGAGATAAACGGAAAAAACGTCACTCGTCAGTGGGTGGAGGACGGATATACTTCTGACGAAAATACAGTGCTTGAAGCTAAAGAATATGCAAGGGCTCTGGAAAACATTGAGAAAAAAGATCCTGCAATAAAAGCAGAGGCAGAAAAGAATCTTGAAAGATTATCCAACGGCAGTTCAGTTATTGCCGAACTGGCTAAAGAAAAACTTAATAAGCTGGAAAACAACAATACTATGAATACAGAAGAACCGGCCGTAGATGAAGTCGAAGAAGTTGAAGAGATTGACGGGCCATAAACAAAAAGCCGATTCAGTCATATTATTAAAAAAAGCAAATTAACTTCCAGGCTATCAATTATACATTCATATTAACACCAAAATAAAATCATTACGAATTAGTCAAGTTGACTGACTTATTGTTATTCAGGTTACTCCTGAATAGATAAATCAGTCAACCGGACTTAACTATCCCGTGAATCTGCATGCCTGCCAGCCAACTGGCCGCATGCACCTTCAATATCCGTGCCATAACTCTTTCTGACAGATACAGGTACATTCATAATTTCCAGTTCCTTAATGAATTCAGCTATTTCTTTTTGGGCAGGTATCTTAAGGTCATGATCACCCGGATTAAGCGGTATCAGGTTAAGCTTTATCCTGGAATACCTGAACATCGATTTTAACCTTTTCGCATCTTCCGCAGAAATATTATCCTCTCTCATAATGTAAACAATTGTAAGCCTGTTCCTTGACGCGGGAAATTTATTCTTAAAAAGAGCGGCTATTTCAGAAACAGGGAACCTGTTCTCAACCGGCATATTTATCCGTCTTTTTTCCGGAACAGTGTCGTTCAGTGATATTGCGAGATTATATGGCTTTTTCTCATCAATAAATCTTTCCAGGGCATTCGTTATTCCGCATGTTGAAATAGTTATCTTTCT
>CAZVYR010000003.1:0-4037 GCA_964631555.1 uncultured Leptospirales bacterium | reverse complement strand
CTCTTCATTGGTTTCATTCCTGATAAGAACAGATTCTATATAATTATTATCAAATGTTTTAAAAAGAAATTTCTCTGTTCCGTCGATTTTCGATATTTGTCTTTCCAGAAAATCAAGAGCTGACAGAGAATAAGATTCATCCAGATATTTTCTCAACTCTTTCGAGAAATTCGTCATCTCATCAAAGGAATCTATATTCTTTTCATACAGCCAGTTAAAAAGCTGTTTTGCCCTGTAGGGTTTCTCTCCTATTGCATTGAAAAGGACTTCCGCTTCTTCCATGGAGAGATCTTTAATGTATGGTTTACTCACGCTAACCTGCGGCCTCTTTTATAATTACTAAATATCAATCAGTTAAAATAATCAAACTATATTGCCTCATGTTTTTTCGCGATACTTTACAATACAATCCATATTTTCATAAGGCAATATTTCATCGATATAATTAAATATAATCTCGGTTTCCTGTTTTGTCATTACAGGGAATTTGCAATTTTTATTTAAATACTTCAACTTCCCTTTTTTATGTTGATACTCATTGGTAAACTTCTCATGCTTTTCAAGTCTTTCCTTGATATAATGATTTAATATATTCATCAGCATTTCCGGATTTGAAAATATCAGCGGTTTAAATCCTTTATCTATTTCGATACCAAGACTATTCCTCCCAAAGGCCATCGCGGCAAACATAGTCGCGCCTGTACCCACAAACGGATCAAAAACAGTATCCCCCCTGCATGAGAACATATTAATAAGTCTTACAGGCAATTCAAGAGGAAACGCAGCACTTCTCTTTCTCAAGTCCCTGTCTTCCTTAACATCAAGGTACTGCCTTAGTCCCTTGAAATCCCATGTATCTGAAAACCAGGCATTCCTTTCTTCCCAGAAGTACGAACTCTGCGTCCGGTTAAATTTCTCTGAACCTGATTTAAACTCCCTTTTTCCGTTTTTCCGAAGGATAATGATATATTCATGCTCAAGCGTAATATATGCACCGGCAGGCAGCATGCCTGACCCCATGAATTTATTAGGAGCATTCGTTTGCTTTCTCCAGAGTATTAAAGGTAATGTATCAAATCCAAGCTCAATACATTTGCTTATAATTCTTGAATGATTGGAATAAAGCCGGAAATTTGCTCCAATAGTCCTAGTAGCATCGCCAATGTTTATACAGGCAATCCCGCCTTGTTTTAAAATTCTGTACGAGTCCTTCCATACCTTGTCGAGCTCAAAATGCATAAGCTCAAACGCAGTTCTCCCATCCTGTTTTTTTATGGCTTTTTTTATATCGCTGTTAAAAGACGAAAAAAGACTATCCCACATCTCTATCATAGGATAAGGCGGTGACGTTACAATCAGGTCAATACTATCTGAAGGAATCAACCAGTGCAAATCGCGTGAATCTGTGAAATAAACTTTATGATTCGTTTCCATTAATTAAAGACAGTTAAAGAAGATTATACATTGCCGGCAATTTAATTGCATATCATACATAGCAGACACCCTTCCCTGCTAAAAACGATATCTATAATTTACTGAACATCATAATTTTATAAAAATCCTGAGCAGAACCGGATTTTAATAAAATTTGAAATACCTGACAAATCTGAAACCATAAAATTTATCAGGCATAAATTCTCAATTAAGATCCTTCTCGACTAAATGCTTAACAAGACGATATGTTACGAAGCCTCCGCTTAAATTCCTGACCTTAAAACCATTTTGTTTAAGGATACGATAACCAATGTATGATCTGACACCTGTTGCACAATAAATAATATAATTCGCGGACTTATCCAGTTCAGACAACCTCTCCCTGAGGTCATTAATCGGTATATTTATCGCTCCTTTGACAGCACCATCAGTATACAGTTCAACTTTATCCCTTACGTCAAGAAATACATAATTATTCCGAATGGCCTTCAATTCATTCCATGTTACCACTTCAACATCACCCTTCAGAATATTTGATGCTACAAAACCTGCGACATTTACCGGGTCCTTTGCAGATGAAAAAGGAGGCGCATACGCGAGCTCCAGTTCTTCCAGGTCAAATACTGTCATACCCCAGCGTATGGCCGCTGCCAAAACATCGATTCTTTTATCAACACCTTTCCCGCCGACGATTTGCGCTCCCAGCAGCCGCCCATTGCCTGGTGAGAAAAGAATTTTAACTGCCATGAACTCAGCCCCAGGATAATACATAGCATGAGAAGCTGAATGAATGTAACTCGCGCGATAAGGAATATTATATTTAATAAGCGTTTTTTCGTTAGCTCCTGTTAAGGAAGCTACAAAGTCGAAGATCTTTACAATCGCAGTACCCTGGACACCTTTAAAAACCGACGCTCTTCCAAGAGCATTATCCGCAGCTATCCGCCCCTGTTTATTGGCAGGACCTGCAAGAGGTACTATTACAGGCAGATCCGTAATATAATCCCTGACTTCCACAGCGTCACCAACAGCATATATGTCCGGATCTGATGTTTTCATTGAGCCGTCAACCAATATCCCGCCTTTTTCGCTGATCTCAAGCCCGCATTCCTTTGCCAGTTTATTCTCAGGCTTTACACCAACTGATAAAAGCACCATATCGCATTCTATTTCTTTGCCTGCATTGGTTTTTACAACAATATGATTCCCGTTTTTAACAAAAGCTTTAACCGTGCATCCGAGTTCAAATTTAACACCTTTCTCTTCAAGATAGACACGCACACCAGCCGCCATTTCGTAATCCAGAGGCGGCATAATCTGATCCAGCATTTCAATAACAGTAGTTCTGATGCCCCGTTCAATAAGATTCTCAGCCATCTCAAGACCAATAAAACCTGCTCCCACTATTACTGCGGACTCAGGTTTCTTTATGTCCACTAATGCTTTAATCCTGTCAGTATCAGGAATGTTTCGCAGCCTGAAAATATTATCATTATCAATGCCTTCAATCGGAGGATTGAAAGGCTCTGCTCCAGGAGAAAGTATTATTTTATCATAACTCTCAGTATAACTTTTGCCGGATTTATAATCCTTCACATACACTAGCTTATTTTTCCTGTCAATAGCAGTGACTTCAGTAAAAATTCTGACATCAACTTTATACCTGTCCATCAAATCCTTTGGAGTTGTTACCAGGAGATCCTCCCTGTTTTCAATAACATTCCCGATATAATAAGGCAATCCGCAGTTTGCAAAGGAGATATATTCTCCTCTTTCAAATACAACTATTTCCGCAGTTTCATCAATCCTGCGCGCACGCGCAGCAGCTGTTGCTCCTCCTGCCACTCCGCCAATAATAACAAGTTTTTTCGGCATAAGTCTCCTCAGTTAATAATATTTTAATATGCTGAAACAGCAAATAATTCTTCTCCCCTCCGTTTCCGCTCCGTTTCTCCTTCGTCTCATAGTCGTTACAAAGTCGTCCAGACAGGCTCATCTATCTTTTTCCACTCCGTTTCGAATACGCTTCCCCTATGTTTCATTATCGCATTAAAAAGAAAAAAAAGTAATTACCGACCCAATGCATTTATGCACAAATTATTTTATAGACTCAACTATCAATAATATATAAATAAGCCAGTTAAAATAACTTATTAGTTTAATCCTGATTAGTGTTTTATAGTGATATCACAGGATAAAGCATATCAGACAATTAATTATCCGTATCCTCTTCCGGGGGATTCTCTTCACTCATATCTGGAGCAGCTTTAGCATTTGCCGCTCTCTCTTTTAAATATTTGCTAAAAGCGATTTTTGGCACCATCATTTCCGGTTTTGCCTTTATTGTTATTTCTTCTCCTGTTAAAGGATTTCTGCCAACCCTAGCTTTCTGCGCAGGTCTGGTTTTCAGGTACATCCTGCCAAGCCGGCCAACAGGAACCTTTTCACCTAAAAGCATCCCGGATTCAATAATATAAATATAATCTTCAATAATAGTCTTTGCCTGATTGATCGTCAGATTATTCCGTTTCGCAATATGGTTGATTACGGATTTCATATTAAAACCAATATCCGCATCTGCATGAATGGAAAGAGTCCTGTTA
>CAZVYR010000002.1:45175-48918 GCA_964631555.1 uncultured Leptospirales bacterium | reverse complement strand
CAGTCAGACCCTGTATCTCCTCCGCCTACTACCACAACTTTCTTGTTATATGCTCTTATAAGATCATCTTCGGGAATAGGATCTCCCCTGACTATTCTGTTTTGCTGGCCAAGATATTCCATGGCAAAATATATTCCGTTTAACTCTCTGCCCGGTATAGCCAGGTCGCGCGGTTCCCTTGCACCGATTGTCAGGCAGACAGCATCATATTCCTTCATTAGTTCGGAGACAGGTATATCTTTACCAATCCGTACTCCGGTTTTTATTATTAATCCCTCTTCTTTTAAAATATTTACTCGCCTGTCGATGATATACTTTTCCAGTTTAAAGTCAGGTATCCCGAACCTTAAATATCCGCCTACTTCGTCCTCTGTCTCGAACAATACCACCGTATGTCCGGCTTTGTTCAGCAGGTCCGCACATGCCAGCCCTGACGGACCACTTCCGACAACAGCGATCTTCTTTCCCGTCCTGTCAGCCGGAGGCTCAGGCCTTACCAGGCCCTGTCCAAAAGCCTTTTCTATAACAAAGAGTTCATTATTCCTTATGGTAACTGCGTCGTCATTGATCGCAAGCACGCATGATGCCTCACAGGGCGCAGGGCAAACCCTGCCCGTAAACTCCGGGAAGTTGTTCGTTGACTGTAATATCCTGTATGCTTCTTTCCAGTTGCCTTTATAAATCATATCCTGCCACTCAGGCATAATATTGGAAACCGGGCATCCCCAGTGACAGAACGGCACTCCGCAGTCCATGCATCTTGAGGCCTGCGCCTTTCGTTCCTCTTCGGGAAGCTGAACTTCAACCTCACGATAGTCCTGTATTCTTTCCTCCACAGGCCTGTAGCCTGCTTCTTTTCGTTTTACCTTTAAAAAACCTCTCGGATCTCCCATCAGAATGTCTCCTCAAGCTGTTCTTCTTCCCTTATTCTCTTCAGCTTCTCATCTATCCTGGCAATTTTCATTTCATCCAGCGCGCGCCTGTATTCAAGCGGCATAACCCTGACGAATCTGGGAAGGTAGTCATACCAGTTCTTTAAAATATCCTTTGCAAGCGGACTTTCCGTATAGTGCACATGTTTCTGAAGCCACTCGATTATAAAATCCTGATCATCATACTCCCGGACACTGGTCAGCTCGACCATTCCCTTGTTGCAGAAATAATCGAAATTCCCGTGATCAAGAACATACGCAACCCCGCCGCTCATCCCTGCCGCGAAATTTCTCCCGACCCTTCCGAGTACGATTATTCTTCCGCCGGTCATATATTCCGCGCAATGATCGCCTGTGCCTTCCACTACGGCAACCGCCCCGCTGTTTCTCACGCAGAATCTTTCGCCCGAAATCCCGCGGATAAATGCCTCACCGCCTGTCGCGCCGTACAAAGCAGTGTTACCGATTATGATATTTTCTTCAGCTTTGAAAGTAGAGCCGGCAGGCGGAACTGCGATCAGTCTTCCCCCTGACAGACCTTTGCCGAAATAATCATTGGAATCGCCTTCCAGGCGGAATGTAATTCCCTTGGTCAGAAAAGCCCCGAAGCTCTGCCCCGAACTTCCCCGGAAAGTACACTGGATCGTATTATCCGGCAAACCAGCATCCCCGTATCTTGACGATACCTCATAAGAAAGCATGGCCCCGGTTGCCCTGTCCGTATTTTGAACCGGCATTTCAATATATATATTGAAATCCTTCTTCCCGTCATCCATAGCCTGCTTTGCTTTGTCAATTATGACCCGGTCTATTATTTTATCTATTTTATGTACCTGGGACTGTACACAATAGACAGCGTTCGTTTTCGCTTCTTCAGGCCTGTATAAAATCCCGGAAAGATCAACCTTACCCGCTTTCCAGTCATCTGTTTTGCGTGTCTTTATGAGATCGGTTCTGCCGACCAGGTCATTGAATTTGCGAATGCCCAGTTCAGCCATGATCTCCCGCACTTCACGAACCATAAATGTAAAGTAATTAATAACATACTCCGGTTTACCTTTGAAGCGCTTCCTTAACCCCGGGTCCTGGGTTGCTACCCCCACCGGGCATGTATTGAGATGGCATTTTCTCATCATGACACATCCGAGAGCTATAAGCACGCCTGTTCCGAAACCGAATTCCTCTGCCCCCAGAAGCGCGGCCATAACTATATCACGGCCTGTCTTTAACTGGCCGTCGGTCTGAAGCCTGACCCTGCCCCTTAGGCCGTTCATTACAAGCGTCTGGTGAGTCTCCGAAAGTCCCAGCTCCCACGGCAGGCCCGCGTGCTTGATCGAGCTCTGCGGGCTGGCGCCTGTGCCTCCGTCATAGCCGCTGATGAGAATATTGTCGGCATGAGCTTTGGCCACTCCCGCTGCTACAGTCCCCACGCCTGCTTCGGAAACAAGCTTGACGCTTATCCTTGCCCTGGGATTAGCGTTCTTAAGATCAAAAATAAGCTGTGCAAGATCCTCTATCGAATAGATATCGTGATGAGGCGGCGGCGATATAAGCGTAACACCCGGCGTGGAATAACGCGTCTTTGCGATTACCTTGTCGACTTTATACCCGGGCAACTGCCCCCCTTCGCCCGGCTTCGCTCCCTGCGCTATCTTTATCTGTATCTCATCGGCATTAGCCAGGTAATTGCTCGTCACACCGAATCTGCCCGAGGCCACCTGCTTGATCGCGCTTCTCGCGCTCGACCCGTCCGCGGCCTTTATAAACCTCGCCGGGTCTTCCCCGCCCTCGCCCGAATTGCTTCTGCCGCCAAGAGCATTCATAGCCAGGGCAAGAGTTTCATGCGCCTCTTTGCTCAGAGACCCGAAAGACATAGCTCCTGTCGTGAGCCTCTTAAGTATTTCTTCGACAGACTCGACCTCTTCAAGAGGAATGGGATCACCCTGAGATTTTAAATCAAATAATCCCCTGATAACATGCGGCTCCCGGTTCTCTTCATTGACACGTTTTGAAAATTCTTTATATTTATTATAGTCCGATGTCCTGACAGCCCATTGAAGAAGATAAATAGTTTCCGGATTCCAGGCGTGCCTCTCTCCTGTTTTTCTGTACTGGTATACCCCTTCCGATTCCGGAAAATCCTGTTTTTTCACAAATGCTTTTGTGTGCTTTATAATAGATTCTCCGGCAATCTCTTTGATCCCTATCCCGCCTATCCTGGACTGCGTACCTGTAAAATATTTATCAATAAGTTCCGGCCCAAGGCCTATTGCTTCGAATATCTGTGCCCCGCGATAACTCCTGAGCGTTGATGTTCCCATCTTGGAAAGAACTTTTAAAATAGCCTTATCAAGAGCTTTAATATAATTATCCTCAGCCTGCGCGTAATCAATACCTGGTATCATACCCTTATCTATCAGGCTCTTTATAGTGGCAAAAGCGCCGTAAGGATTGACCGCGTCAGCGCCGTATCCGAAAAGAAGTGCAAAATGCATAACCTCTCTCGGCTCCGCGGACTCAATAAGCAAACCGATTCTTGTTCTCTTTTTTACCCTGATCAAATGATGATGAACTCCAGCGCACGCGAGAAGAGAAGGTATGGGAATATTTCCGCTCCCTGATTCACGATCCGATAGAATAATAAAATTAAAATTATCGTCAACCCTTGCTTCCGCTTCAGAGAACAATCTTTCAAGGGCCTTCTCAAGCCCTGCCTCCCCGTCTTTCGCGCTGAAACACGCGTCGCATACTGCAGCCTTAAAATAAGGATGTTCAATCTCCCTGATCTTCATTAAATTTCTATTGCTGAAC
>CAZVYR010000002.1:43190-45075 GCA_964631555.1 uncultured Leptospirales bacterium | reverse complement strand
CTTAAAATAAGGATGTTCAATCTCCCTGATCTTCATTAAATTTCTATTGCTGAACACCGGCCTTCTGAACTTTATCATCCTGCAGTGCTCAGGACTTTCGGATAACAAGTTTTCATGACTCCCGATAAAGCTTGTCAATGTCATAACAAGCTCTTCGCGGATAGGATCAATAGCAGGATTCGTGACCTGGGCGAACATTTGCTTAAAATAATTGAAAAGAGGCTGGGGCTTTTTCGAAAACACCGCGACCGGTGTATCCGTACCCATAGATGCTGTCGGCTCCTGCGCGTTCACTGCCATGGGCATTATAATATTATCGATATCTTCCCTGTTATAGGCATGCAGCAGGTGAAGCTTATGAAGCTCTTCCCCAGGTATCTCCGGAGGTTCGCCTCTTTCCGGAATATCCTCAATATCGGTTTTATTGTCTTCGATCCATTTCCTGTACGGCCTTTGCTGAGAAATAATATTTTTTATCTCTTCATCCGGTATGATCCTACCCTCCTGCATATCCACCAGCAAAAGCTTTCCGGGCGTCAGGCGGCCTTTGTAAAGTATGTCTTCCGGCTTAAATGTCTGCACACCGACTTCCGAACCCATCACGATTAAATTATCTCTTGTTATTAGATAGCGCGAAGGCCGCAGTCCGTTGCGGTCAAGAGTCCCGCCAACATATCTCCCGTCGCATACGACCATTGACGCAGGTCCGTCCCAAGGCTCCATAAAGGTCGCGTGATACTCATAAAAATATTTCAAGTCATCCGGAATAGGGTTCTTCTCATTCCAGGATTCGGGAATAAGCATCATCAACGCATGAGGAAGAGAGCGCCCTGTAGCGACAAGCATTTCCAGGGCATTATCGAATGATGCTGAGTCGCTTTTACCGGGTTCAATAACCGGGAGAATCTTTTTTATATCGCCGCCGAACAATTCCGATTGAAACAAAGATTCCCTTGCCTGCATCCAGAACCTGTTGCCTTTGATCGTGTTTATTTCCCCGTTATGCGCGAGAATTCTGAAAGGCTGCGCAAGATCCCATGAAGGAAAAGTATTTGTGCTGAACCTTGAGTGCACAAGCGCCACAGCGCTTGCAATCCTTTCATCCTGAAGATCATGAAAATACTTTTTAACCTGGTCGGGCATGAGCATCCCTTTATATACGATCGTCTTAGCTGACAGTGACGGTATATAAAACATATCCCTCTGTTGAAGCTCCGAACCTCGGATGTCTTTTTCTGTTAACTTACGGATAATATATAATTTTCTTTCAAGTACCATCTCATCCGGAGAATCATCTTTAATGAATACCTGTTTTATCACAGGCTCCGAACGCCTCGCGATTTCCCCGATTACCGAACTGTCAACCCTGATGTCCCTCCAGCCGGCAATCGCGGCCCCTTCCTGCGCGGTGATCTCCCCAATCTTTGAAACACAATATTCCGCCTCATTCTCCGGCCGCGGAAGAAAAACAAGGCCGGTGCCGTACAGGCCGGCATCCCCTAAACCTTTGACTTCCTCCCTGTACAATTCATGAGGTATTTGGATCAGTATACCTGAACCGTCGCCGGTCTTGTTATCCGCGCCTTCCGCTCCCCTGTGCTCCATCTTCTCCAGCACCTCCAGTCCGCGGTTGACAATATCATTTGACCTTTTGCCCTTTATATGCGCCACAAACCCGATACCGCAGGAATCACGCTCGTTTGCCTTGTCGTATAATCCTCTTTGTGAATAGGAAGTCATTATCCTGAAACCCCTTTTTTAACTTGCGGGACGATCACGCACCCGCGGATCATATTGCAATAAATAACTGCTTTTCACAAGAATAAAAAAAAATCAGAAAAAATTCAACTTTTAAATAAAAATCAGGGTAAAAGAAATAAATCCC
>CAZVYR010000002.1:19009-43090 GCA_964631555.1 uncultured Leptospirales bacterium | reverse complement strand
AAATCAGAAAAAATTCAACTTTTAAATAAAAATCAGGGTAAAAGAAATAAATCCCTGGAAAAATCCTTGCCATATATAGGGATTATTGACAAGCTAAAATACAAATCTATAAGTCCCACTTTGGGCAGAACTGCCTCATAATAATTTACAGTAGCCCTCGCCCGCCTTCCGGCGGGAGAGGGCGGCCGGCCGTCAGGCCCGGCCGGGTGAGGGCACAAAAGCAGACAATTACACTTCGTCAACAATTCCATGAAAGGCAATGCCGTATAAAAAATGAAAGGGGATATTAAGGATAATACTTTTAGTAAATACTCTTAGTAAATACTCTTAGTAAATACTCTTAGTAAATACTTTTAGTAAGCACAAATAAAAGGGATACAACACATGGCAACAGCATCACCGTCACTGCTGATAAATTCAATACAAGGCCGCCTGGGAAGCTTCGTTTTTTATTACAGCCGCGGAACCCAGTGCGTACGCACCTATGTAATACCGCGCAATCCGGATACACAGGCCCAGAGAATAGTGCGCCGCAACTTTGCCGAAGCAGTACACACATGGCAGTCAATGACATCCGATCAGAAATACGCGTTTAACAGAAAAGCACGCTATCTTAACATGAGCGGCTACAACCTGTTTATCTCAGGCTATATAAAAACAAATATCAGGAGCCTGCTGGCCAATAATACTACGTCTGAATACGATATGTCTGCTGCAACCGCTGCCTCTTTTAGTCCCATCCACTCCGTTTCAAATCCGTATTTGAAGGCGAACAGCCTTCATACCGCTAAAAATAAGAAAAAACCCCCTTCGGGGTGATGTAATTTCTCACAAATGGAAATAAAATCTTTTAAAAACGCAGGGCAACAGGCTCCCTACCAGGCAGCCGCGGAAAAGGTTTGCTTATTGCGGAAAAAGTAAACAACTCATTTTAACTTACTTTTTTTGCTAATATAGTCTATCTTATCGCTAAATTAGTTTAGCCCTCGCCCGCGTTAGCGTGGGAGAGGGCGGCCAAGCGTCAGCGCAGGCCGGGTGAGGGCACAAAAGCAGAATATTCAACTTTATTAGTACATCTTTAAAATAAACTGAATAGAACTAATAAATATTTATAAATCCCCCTGCAATATCTAAAAAAATATTTAACAAAAACTATACCGCGGCTTCCTCCCACTCTTCATTCATCTGAAGCGCTTTGCTTGAAAGCACCGACTTCTTTGCCGCGCTTATTGTCCGGTATACTTCCTGTGGTCTCAGCTTTTTACCGTTCACAGTCAGAATATGATCGTCAATGGAGATCCCGAACAGACGCTCATTCTCCTGAAGATAAGGCAATATCAATTCCCAGTCCCGGTCAGTGAATGGCATTATGGAGCCTCCGTTAAGCTGTTCATCAACGATCTTTTTGAAAGGATCGCGCACGAATATAGCCCCGCCTGAAGCAAGAGAGAACAGATTAGAACCTGCGTATGGAACTGCCTGGGGAAGTACATTGCCGTCTTTGTCCACGGTAAGCCCGTTTACAACGACAAATCCGCCGCCGTTATACGGATCCCCGGCCATGAAGGATTCAGCGAGAAAATCAAGCGCAGTACCGTTTATAATGACTCTCGGTTTGCCCACAGCGTTTATCAGGGGACGTCCTGCTGCATTGCCCAGCACGTAGACCTCACCGCCCTTTGCTCCGTACATGAACGTCTGGCCCACATCTCCATAAATCACGAGCTTACCCGACATCATGATCTGTCCAAGCTGATCCTGGGCATTGCCGTGCACATAGATTTCCAGTCCGTCAATACCCGAAGCAAGATAATCTCCGGAAGAACCGTAAGAATCTATACGCACTCCTTTTGTCCCCGGGCCGAAACCGCAGCCCAGAAAACGCTGGCCCCGCTGCCCGTAACAAATGAATTCCTTCCAGCCCAGCCTGTAAGCCCTGGATATCAGGCCTGCAAAAGAGTTGTCGCCTTCAGGCTCAAAGGTTGCGGCATCCGCTACAAGTACTGATTCATCTCCCTGGGGTCCTCTCAGACCTTTATACGAAGAAAAATCTATTCTCGAAAAAAGTCCATCCGGTACCCCGTTCATTACCGGAACCGTTTTATATATAAACTCAAGCGCGTTATTGATCATCTGTAAAATCGAACGCCGGCTCTTATTCCCAAGAGCGTATTGCCTGTCCAGAAGAAGAGTCAGGAGCCGGATAACCGGCCTTTTAAGATCATCATCCCAGGCCAGGTCGGCAAGCATATTCAAATACAACATGATCCTGTCGTAATCCCATTCTGCAAAAGCTTTTGTTGAAGTTTCAAAAAGTTCGTCAATATTGCCGCCTGCGAGCAGTCTCCCTGTCTCATTCTTCAATTTCGCTTCAGGATTAACCGGAGAAACCTCCCTGGTAAAATCAAACGGCTTCTTGTCTTCAGGCACGTCAATAACGCGGCCGAACTTGTCAGTACAAGTAAGAGCATAAGTCCCAGGCGCTGAAGATTCCTTAACCGTGAATATAAACGCGCCGCCGTCAGTATAACTGCCCCCGCGCGCGTTCCAGTAACTGTCTGCAATAGTCCCGAAACGGGGATCTTCTTTCGCGAGGCTGTCAAGCGTAGCGTCAATTGCCTGCTTTTCCGAGCAGATAAGACCGATCTCCACATCTCCCTTCTGGAGCGCGAACACCTGCGGCCGGAGCATGGCAGTATCCGTAATGCCGATAAGCTGGAATTGTTTGTTCTTTGTATCCGAGCGCGCGATTATAAAGAACCACGGGCCGTCAGGCGAACCGTGAATATGCGCAGCCTGTATCTGCCTGTAAATGCGCTGCTTCTCTTCAGGAAGATGGTCAAAATCCATTTCCCCTGTAGGAGCAAGAGCTTCAATTATATATTCCAGGGGATAACCGTAAACCCTGTTCAGCAGGTCAAAGACCTGAACAGATACTTCAGTATCAGTAAGAAATAAAGGATAAACATTCCGCTGGCGCAGATATTCGGAAATAGAATAATAATTCGCGAAGTCGCCGTTGTGTACCAGCGCCTCGTTCAGCCCGATAAAAGGATGAGCGCCGCCCGGATGCCACATACGGCCTTTTGTAGGATAACGCTGATGAGCGATCCATATATGCGCGTCGAAATTCTCAAGTTTATAATACTGTGCCACCTGCTCCGCGTACCCCACGATCTTCAGGATCATCATGTTCTTTCCGTGAGAAAGAACAAACGCCTTCTTTTCGCCGAGAGCGCTGTACATTGCAAGATTAAGCTGATAAGTATTCTGATAAATGAATTCTTCCTCGAGCCTGTCCTGGCTCAGCATCTCCAGTTTACGCTCTTTTGCAAAAGCTGCAAGAACTTCAGGCTTTACGCGCACAAAATACCGTTTAACCATGGGAGGCTTTATTTCCAGGCCCTTAATATCCCTGTAATCATCAATAGAATCAGCAAAGGCTTCATGGTCAACCCTGAAGAAAGGCCTGATGAACCTGGACTCCACTTCCGCAAGGGCCGATTCATCAAGCAAAGCTATCTGCAGCAGAAAATCCTCATCAAGCGTTTTCTGGTCCACTCCGAGCTTGGCCGCGCTCAAACCCACGGCAGCCAGTCCTCCTCCCTTACCGTTGCCCCTGTTATGCATCTGCACTGAAGGCTCAAAGATATGTTTCCCGCTTACAGGAATGTTGCAGGCAAAACCCGTAACTCCGCATCCGCCTTCTTCAGCTTCAATACTGTTCCCTATAATATTTTCCGCCGCTTTCCTGAGGTGGTAACGGCTGTTTATTATCTCATTCGCAAAAAGCCTCTTACTCATTCTAAAACCTCATTTTTTAAAATCTGCTAATATATTCAATTTCAGATTTATTGCGTTTCTCCTGAAACATAAAAATTCTCCCCCGCCTGCGGCAGGGAAAAACCCGCTTTGCAGCAAGCCTGTTATTCTTATAACTCCAGGTCCCCGTCAATCTCACGGCTGTCTATATAATCAATATGCCCGATAAGATCCATACGGCCTGTCAGCTCAGTGACGCTTTTCATACCGAAACGCTTTAGTATATTTACAAGCTGGCTATGCCATGAAATGTACATATTTACAATACGCTGTGTTCCCCATTCAAGGTCCATAAGTCCGGTCAGCTCAGGATCGGTAGTTGCAATACCGCGGGCGCATCCCCTGCCCGACTCGCAATGATGACAGCGTATACATTCGAGAGCAACCAGGTCGGCAGTACCAAGACAAACACCGTCAGCTCCCATGGCAATGGCTTTTGCCATATCATTTGCCGAACGGATACCGCCCCCTGCTATAATGGTTATCTTATCCCGTATGCCCTCCGATACCAGGAATTTGTGCACCTTAGGAAGAGCGTATTCAATAGGCATTGCTATATTCTTCTTTGCGATATCAGGCGCCGCTCCGGTACCGCCGTAGCTGCCGTCGAGATGAACGATATGCGCCCCAGCGTAATACGCGCCTACAGCAACCATATCAACGTCAGTAGGCGTGGATACCTTTACTGAAACCAGCGCCTTCGAATTCATCTCTTTGATCCAGTCCACGTGCTTCTTATGATCCTCAACCGAATAGACGCTATGGAACGGGAAGGGAGAAAACAACGCGCTTCCCGGAACAGCTTCGCGCATAGCTGCAACACGCGGAGTATTTTTATCACCCAACAAGTGACCGCCGAGACCCGGCTTTGCTCCCTGGGCATATTTAAATTCAACAATACGTACGCGTTTAATAGTTTCTTCTCTTACTCCGAAAAGCCCGGTAGCTACCTGGGTAATAATATGATCATCATAAGGAATCAGCTCTTCAGGATAACCGCCCTCACCTGTACAGCAGAATGTCCCGAGCCTTGTGGCAGCCCGGACCCGCGAGAGCATTGTAACTATACTGACTGAACCGAAAGACATTCCTCCCAGGTATAATGGTATAGGTATAGTGACTTTCGGACGAGAATCTTTTGACCTGTTTAACTCTATCGAAGTGGATACTTCACCCGTATGATCCTTCTGATTATTTGTCTTTGGAAAGATAAAGCCGATTTTATCGAATCCGCCCCCCGAATTGCCTGTTTTGTAATTAAGTACATCCGGCAATTCGCCTGTGGCAGCCATATGCCATGTAGAAGCAAGAAGTTCCGCGGGCCAGCGTCTGTCTCCGAGTACTTCAAAAGAAGGATTTAACCTGAGAGAAATTGCTTTCTCAGGGCATTGATTTACGCAATAAAAATCGTTCCCTGCACAATCGAATCCTATACACAAATGATCCGACGAAGCTTTTGGCCTTTTAACGCCCGGCTTAAACACACCATACGGACATACTTCAATACAAAGCCCGCAATTGGTACAGTCTTTATCAATAGTAACGCGGTATTTTCCAAGAGCATTACGGAAACGGCTGGGCACTTCCTTCGCTTCCGGTAAAATATATTTATCTTTATCCTGTGCCATTGATTAACCCCTTTTACCCATGCCTGCAAATATTTCTCTTTCAAGGTCCTCAAAGAACATAGCTCTTCCCATTTCCCCGCGCAGGCGTCTTACATCGCGAATCCCCATAGCTCCCATGACCTCAAGAAGCTGGTTGTGCCATCCTGCCATAAGGTTCTTTATCCGTGCCGCGCCCCAGGCAGGATCAACGCTTTCAAGATCAACAGGGCAGGAAATGCCTTCCTTGCAGCGGCGGCAAACCCTGCATTCCATTGCAATAAGAAGAGGAATATCAACCGCAAGCGCGTCCGCTCCGCAGATAATCAGCTTTGCCATATGTTCCGCCATGGCTACTCCGCCGGATCCGATCATTGTTACCTGGTCTCTCAGGCCGGCTTCAACAAGATGCAGGTGCACCTGCTTCATCCTGTCTTTTATAAAAAGAGGATCTGCGCCTTCTTCCATGCCGAACTCATCGGCAACCAGGTGAAGGACCTCAGCTCCCTCCTCCACAAGCCTGGCTGCCTGCCCCGATGTGCCGGGAGACATTTGCATTCTTATAATAATTACCAACTCCGGATTTATCTCTTTTAAACGCTGCTGTACTTCAATAGAAGCCATGCTGCCCGGCAGCTCAATGAGTTTTACTCTTCGAATAAGCTCATTATTCAACCGGGTCGTATCCCCATCTAAATAAAGAATAATACTGGATAAATATTCATGCATCTCAGGAATCAGTTCACTCTGCCTGATAACAATAAAAGTACCCAGCTCTTTCGCAGCCCTGACAGAAGCCAGTTTAATCCCGTTCCCTGGCGGAGACCACGGAAGCATATCAAAAATAACCGGGAGAGGGATTTCCACTAACGGAGGAAGATCAGATACAATTTCTCCGTTAGTATCAAATTCAAGGGCTACCACTTTCCTTCCAATATCGACAGTAGTACTTATATATTCGCGCCCATGTATACCATCCCTGGTAGGCCGCACTATCTCGGACATATCCGTCCACATCGCGTCAAAACCCGGTCCTGAAAACGGGCCCTCATAACCTGCTCCTGAAACAGGGATTTTTCCGTTTTCCGACTGGTACCAAAGCTTAGCGATAATCTCCGGTGTCCAGTAACTATCTCCGAGAGCTTTATATTGAGGATTCATTCCTTTCTGGATGAGCATGTTGGGACAATTCTGAACGCATCTGAAACAGTCCATGCAAACACTGTCCAGTGAATCCAGCATCTGGCGCACGTCAAGAGACCGCTTCTCGTACACTTTATAAACACAATCCTTTTTAACACAGCGCGCGCATTTTAAACAGCCCTCCTCCCAGGCGATAACACCTGACCTGGTAATAGCCTGAAACCTGTTTGAGGCCTGTGCTGTGTCAATATG
This sequence comes from uncultured Leptospirales bacterium, assembly GCA_964631555.1. Classification (GTDB taxonomy): domain Bacteria; phylum Spirochaetota; class UBA4802; order UBA4802; family JAFGDQ01; genus CAZVYR01. Next base: position 36,269 of record CAZVYR010000002.1, on the reverse strand, counting down.
ATATTTCCGGGGCATCTTTTAACTCCTATTATACCTCTATTCTCCGGCCCAGGCCTGCTTCTTCCGCAAGTTCGGGAACTTTATCTTCCCACTCAATAGCCATAATGTGCACGCCATGAACACCTTCCATCTCTCTCAATTCACGAATTGTCTCAGCGGCGATCCTGATCCCTTCTTTAGCCTGGTCCGCAGACGGAACGGACTTCATCCTTTCAATGACCTCTGCCGGAATATCCATACCCGCGACATTTTTTGCCATGTATTCCGCCATGCGGGCGGATTTCAGAGGAGTAATGCCGCCGAGTATATAGACATTATTATGAATGCCGCGTTCTCTCACCTCGGCCATCCATTCTTTGAAACGTTCAATATTATAAATACACTGCGTCTGAATAAACTCAGCCCCGGCAGAGACTTTCTTGGCAAGACGCAATGCGCGGTAATTCAGCGGATCCGCGAACGGGTTTTCAACAGCTCCTATGAAAAGATCAGGAGAACCGGAAAGCTTCTCACCGTCCAGAATAACACCCTCATCTCTCATCCTGCGTACAAGCTGGACAAGCTGTATTGAGTCAATATCGAATACTCCTTTGGCATGCGGCTGGTTCCCGAAACACTGGTGATCGCCGGTCAGGCAGAGAATATTCCTGATCCCCAGCGCGGACGCGCCAAGTATATCCGACTGAAGCGCGATCCGGTTACGGTCCCGCGTTACCATTTGCAGCACCGTGTCCAGGCCTTCATTCTTTAAAAGAACGCACGAAGCAAGGCTGGAGAGCCGGACAACCCCTGTCTGGTTATCGGTCACATTAACACAATCAACATAATCCTTAAGGATTTTACCTTTTTCCTGTACGACCTTCGGATCTGCGCCTTTCGGGGGGCCGCACTCGGCAGTGACAGCGAAATGACCCTTTTGTAATACTTTTTTAAGCCGGCTTTCAGGCGTCATATTCTCTGATCCTCCCTTATGATTTTATTAGGCCCCCTGCCCTGCTGTTTTGACCAGTCTGCCGGGGGATATATTTTTTCAAGATGTTCAAGTTGTCCTCTTTCTTCAAGACGTGTTACTATGAGCTGCCAGGCGCAGGGAACTTCCGGGTCCACTTCACATTTGCCGTCCTTGGATCCTCCGCAGGGCCCGTTAAAAAGCCCCTTGGAACAACGGGTTACAGGACAAACCGCGGCAAAATACCCCAGCTTGCAGTCGCCGCAGGCGCGGCAGTTTTCAATCCACAACCCGGCTTCTTTCGTCTCTCCGATGAAAGTGGTATTAAGGGCAGGCAGAACAATCGCCCCGGGATAGACATCCGCAACAGCCTGTACCCCTGCACCGCAGCCGAGTGAAAGCACTGCATCATATTTATCAATTATACCCGTAAGCTGATCAATGAATTCATAAACACATTGACGGTCTAATGTTATTTCCATAATTTCAACTTCCCGTCCTTCTTTGCCTGCCTCAATTCTGAGAGCGGAAGCCAGAAGGCCGACCTCCTTTTCACCACCGGACGCGCATTCAGCCACACAGGTCCCGCAGCCGACAACAAGGATTTTTTCATACGGCGCTATCATCTCCCTGATCTCAGTCATGGATTTTCTTTCGGCAGTAATCATTCCTTTACTCCTTATATAACAGTCTTTTTAATTATTCTTTGCATAATCATTCATAGTGCAAAACGCCGGCAGGACTTTTCTCAGCCAGAAATCCGCGTGCAAGTTTATCAATTGTGGTACTGGTACCTGGTTCAAGCTGCAGAAATTTAAGACTTTCCTTTGCTATCCCGATCTCCTCCACCAGGCCCTGTGCATAAGCAAGCCGCTTTTTCAACCGGGTATTGCCTTCACGGTATCTGCAGGCACCCTCAGGACAGGTTATAACATAAACCTTGTCTGCACCTGATTCCAGGGCACGCATAAGATGCAATGGCTCGACCCGGCCGCTGCACGGTACAGGGAAAAACCTTATCTGATCCCCGTATTTCTTTTCAATAACACGCCGGTTTACATCCTGTTCCTTATCAATTTGCTGACAAAAGAAAATCACGATCCTTTGCCCTGCATCCTTCTTTTCCATATATATGATCCTTTAATTTATATGAATTTCACTGATAAAAAAGGACGCCCTTATAGACGCCCCTCTTCTATATTCAAGCAACACGTCAATGATCTCAGCAGTATAAAAACAGTATGTCCGCCCCGGCACCGATCATAATAATTACAGACAACATTTTTCAGCCAGCTTAAACCAGCTGACCGGGAAAATAATTACAGGACTATTTTTTTATAATAGTAATTCTCTTTCAGGACATACTCTCGGTAAATTCATTTGAAATCAATTGAATTTCAATCGAAATATTATTCAATTATTACATCCGTGTTAACTTTTCTTCAGATTTGTTTAGTATAAATAAATTAATTGTATTAATATTAGGAATGCTAAATATTAAATATATATTAACAAATCAATTCCTGGATTAATATACTTTATTAAAAATAACAGTTGAATAACTGCTATACCGGTCTTCAATTGGTAACCAATAAAAGAAACTTGATATTTAATTGTAAAAAGTTTTCTTAACAGCAAGAGTGAATAAATAATATGATCAGCACTGGTATACAATATCTTGATAAAATAATGGGCGGATACAAACTGGGTGACAACATTGTGTGGCAAATATCCGACGGCATCCCGATCGATGATTTTATAAAAAGTTTCTTTAAGAAAGAAAACAGCTTTAACAGGAATATCATTTACGTTAACTTTAATTATTCCCCTCATACAGTATGTAATAAATTTCATGAATTATTTGAAAACCAAAATGTGATTCTGCTGGACGCCTTTACCCATGGCAAAGGCAATAGTGACCAGGTCTTTGTGGATTTTTACGAAAAAGACAAACCGTATGAAACCGCAGAATATATTCTCATCGAGAACCCAAAGAACATTCCGGATTTTATCGAATCCCTAAAAAAAATCCAGGAGGATAACAGGGAAGGCAGTTTCTATATATTCGACAGCCTTACCGGTATGAGCGAGTTGTGGAAAATAGAAAGCAATGTACTCGATTTCTTTACCTATACATGCCCCAAACTCTACGATCTCAACACACTAGCTTACTGGATATATGAAAAGGAAGCACATTCAAAAGAATTCATGGCAGGTATCTCGCATACAACACAGATAATTTTCTCCCTGCAAAATACAACAGGCGAGTATTTTGACTTTAAAATTCAGAAACTTGAAGGCAGGCCGAGCTATTTTAAAAAGTCTCCTCACCAGTTTAAGATTGTAGGAGAGATTATTCAGTTCCTGGAAAAAAAGGAAGAGTTTTTAAAAATAGGGGAAAAAGTCAAAACCCTGAGAAAAAAAAACAACAAGACCCAGGCCGAACTTGCAGCCCTGCTTGGCTTAACCCCGGGTGCAGTTTCACAGATCGAAAATTCGATAATCTCCCCCTCGCTTAATACATTGCTGCAAATCTCATCTATATTCTCCAAATCCCCTGAGTACTTTATAGAAGACCTGGTAAAAGAAGATAAGAATAATCAAATAAACATAATCAGCAAAAAAGAAGTAAAGGAATACTCTAATAAAAAGATCATTGTCTCAGACCTGGTTGATAACAATGACCTGCCTGCAAAGATATTCTCTGTTAACATAAGTGAAAAACAGTCTGTTGACGGGCCTCTTATGCTTCATAAGGGCAATGAGTTTCTTTATGTAACAGAAGGTTCTGTATATATTACAATAGACAATATAGAATATCAGTTAAAGAAAGGAGAATCAATACTGTTAAATACATCCTTTATTGCGAAAGTGCATAACAAGAACGACTCGCCCTGCGAATTCATCTATATCTTATTATAGGACCCTGTATTATATTCTGCCTGTTGTGCGCCCAGGTTTAAGCTTCGTTCATACCAGCCCTTCTTCAAAGATCTCAAGATAATATCTGTTGCTGACCGGAGATAGCAGCTTAGCGGCATAGGGGGTCTCTTTTCCGTCCACAGGCCGGAAGGGGGGGTTCTTTCTTCGTAACTCAATGTTACAGAAATGTAAAATTATTACAGATAAATCAAAAATACCTTCTTTATATTGACACCGCCCTGTCATATTTTAGTAATACTTAACTATTTAATAATATATTTAGTAATACTTCATAAAATACACGTTTAAAATGCCCTTAACAATAATGTTCCGGTTCAGAGTATTACTATAATTCAAATAACCATCTAATTATTCATCTAAGGAGAAAAGATATGATTCAATGGCCAAAAAGCAATGACGCATTAGGCACTGTGAACAGGGGAAATCCATGCGAATCCGGTCTCTGCACGCTCTGCAGGGCTGACTGCCAGGGGAAATGTGAAACATGGATGTCCTGCATGAAAGGAAGAAAACTACTCTACCCCAGAGATTTCGGATCAATCACAGCCGGGAGCTCAAATACGACCCACGTAGGCGTTGCATACAATTCACTGAGGATCAACGGGTTCCTTTACGGATCATCCGGCCTTGCAAGCGGATTATCCAGCGACCCTGATGACTGTATATTCCCAAACGTCAGCCTTGAAGGACAATTCGGGAAAAAAGAAAAAACAAAATTCCGCATGCCGATCATGACCGGCGCTCTGGGATCAACATTCATAGCCGCCAAATACTGGGAATCCTTTGCAATAGGCGCGGCCCTTGTAGGCTTCCCCATAGTAGTAGGTGAAAACGTCGCCGGCATTGACAAACAGGCAGTAATAGAAAACGGCAAGATAAGCAAGGCCCCTGAAATGGACCGCAGGATCGATACATACTTAAAATACTATGACGGCTACGGCGCAATAATAGTACAGATGAATGTTGAAGATACAAGGAACGGCGTTGCGGAATACATAGCTAACAAGTATAGCGACAAAGTAGTAATGGAACTCAAGTGGGGACAGGGCGCGAAGGATATAGGCGGAGAGATACAGGTAGCAGACCTCGAATACGCGCTTTTCCTTAAAAAGAGAGGATATGTGGTAGACCCGAATCCCGAGCTCCCTGAAGTCCAGGAAGCCTTTAAGAACAAAGCGATAAAATCATTTGCCCGCCACAGCAGGCTTGGGTATACCAACCTTTCAAATACCGAACTGGTTATCAAAGATTTTCATAAATCAGTGAAATACTTAAGAGGCCTCGGCTTCAAGAGAATAACCCTGAAGACAGGCTCATATGGAATGGAAGCTCTTGCCCTTGCAATCAAGCTGGCCACCGATTTAAAGCTCGACCTCCTTACAATAGACGGATCAGGAGGAGGCACAGGCATGAGCCCCTGGAACATGATGGAATCATGGGGGGTTCCTTCCATATACCTTCATTCAAAAGCCTATGAATACGCAAAAATACTTGCTGCCAAAGGCAATGATGTAGTCGATCTTTCTTTCGCGGGCGGCCTCGCAAGGGAAGACCATATATTCAAGGCGCTCGCCCTCGGCGCTCCCTATACCAAGCTCGTATGCATGGGAAGGGCATTGATGATCCCCGCGTATCTCGGTTCAAACGTTGAAGGCGTTCTTCATCCCGATAGAAAAGCCAAACTCAACGGCAACTGGGACAAACTTCCGGCCGCAGTACTGGAAAACGGAGAAAAAACAGAAGAAATATTTGCAGGATATTATGATGTACAGAAAAAGGTCGGCGCGTCAGAAATGAAGAATATCCCGTACGGTGCTATCGCAGCATGGACAGCGGCAGACAAGCTTGCTGCAGGCCTTCAGCAGCTGATGGCAGGAGCAAGAAAGTTCTCTCTTGACCAGATCACAAGGGACGATATATGGTCAGCCAACAGGGAAACAGAAGCCGAAACCGGTATCACATACATAAGCGATGCCCAGAACGAATCAGCAAAAAAAATACTGAACAGTTAATTATTATTTCAAAAATAACACCATAAAATAAACCGATATGCTCAATGCATATCGTTTTATTTTAGGATTACTGAATAATACGTATAATAGAATTACAGAACGACAAACGCCTTTCGCACTAAGTTATTTTTATTTCTCTCTGTGTTTCAGCTCTTGATCAACAGTACAGGGCATTTCGCGCCTCTCGCTATTTTATCCGCCACGTCTCCTATAAAATGAGAAATAAAATCCTTTTTCTTATGCGCGCCGATAACAATTAGATCAATACTCTTTTCTTTCTCTGCGTTCAAGATTTCCTGGTACGGTAATCCTGCCACAACTTCGGTCTGAACATCAATGCCCTCTATTTCCGGGAATTGCTTCAGTTTGTTATCAAGCACTTCCTTTGCCGAGGTAATACTCTGTTTTGAAAGCTCTTCAGTGAATTCCACATTAATACAATACTCAGGATAACATACGTTCACTACTTCGACTACATGCAGAATAAATATCTTAGCACCATGCTGTTTAGCAATATTGACCGCGTATGAAACTGCGGTCCACGACATTTCTGAAAAGTGAACCGGGACTAAAATATTTTTAACATTGCCCATTGTAATTCCCCTTTATTATGGTAATAAAAATAATAATGAAAATTACTACTTGTACCCGCAACCGAAACGCGTGCACATAACCTGCCGGCAAATATATTACAGGATTTATACTCTATATCCTTATACTATTAAAAAATAATATTTAGAATAATTTCATACAATAAAATGTCTACTACTATATTACTTATATATGTTATTTATATTTTTTACCCAAGCTGCCTGACCCTTACGCATGCAGACTTTAAAGCATAGTTTTTTTATTTTTTTCTTGCCTGTCCTGTACCCATCCTTTATACAATTCATTTACTACTTTTAAAAGAGATCAAATCCTATGAAAGACCAATTTATACCAAAACCAATCATTAGAAATCCATTATTCCAGACTGTTTACGGCAGCTTAAAGATCAGAAACCTGCGAAGCAATCCCGTAACCGACCGTGCTGAAGAAATAATACTGGACGGAAGCAGTGGGGAAAGGCTTCTGGGATATATCACAAAACAGCCCGGTACAGACTCAAAAGGCACGGTGCTGCTGATACACGGCTGGGAAGGGAGTTCCGATTCTTCGTATATCGTGGGCACTGCAAGATATCTCTATAAATACGGGTATGATATACTAAGACTCAATCTCAGGGATCACGGTAATAGTCATCACCTTAACAAGGGAATTTTCAAATCCACGCTTATAGACGAAACATTCAAAGCAGTACAGAACGCTGCTTTGATAAATAAAGACGCACCGTTTTTCATAGCCGGCTTTTCATTAGGCGGAAACTTTGCCTTAAGGATTGCGCTTAAAGCAGGTAAATCCAAAATAAAAAACCTGAAACACGTTGCAGCCATAAGCCCTGTTATTGACCCTGATAAGTCAACCATGGCTACCGACAAGATCCCTATAATAAGGAATTACTTCATAAAAAAATGGAAGAGATCCCTGGCTAAGAAACAGTCCCTGTTCCCGGATATGTATAATTTCAGCAATGTTGAGAAGATAAATAATCTCACAGAAATGATGGATATAATTATAGAAGAATATACTGAATTTAAAAACATACAGGAATACTATAAAAAGTATACCCTTCTGAACGATACATTCGGTAAATTGACTGTCCCGGTCACTATCATTACGTCTGCGGATGATCCCATTATACCGGTTGAAGATTTTTACACTCTTAAAACCAATGATAAAATGAATATCTTAATACAACCCTACGGCGGGCATAACGGCTTTTTCGATATTCTCCCTGCCAGAGTATGGTATCATGAAAAGCTCAGGGAAATATTCATTTAGAAATACATCTGTTTTCCATTGTCGCTTCCCCTCCGCTCCATAAAACAGCCCGTTTCCCAAACGGGAGTGATCCTGTTTTAAGTCGTATCTAAAAAGATCCGGAATCATTCCCTACTTTTATTGATTATATGATTTATAAAATACTAATTATTAAAATATCTTCTGATAATCAATAACATCCAGTAACCGCCCGAATTTCTCGGCAACCTCTTTATAATGAGCACATTTGGTAAAACCCATTCTTTGAACGAGTTTATTGCTTGCCGTATTCTCGTTGGAAATTGATGCTATAATAACTTTAAACTGATTAGCCTTCGCGACAGATTCCAGATAAGTAATAATCTGCTCACCGATTTTTTTTCTCGTATGTTCAGGCAGTAAATATACACCGATCTCTCCTGTCCGGTGATAGGCATCTTTCTTTCTGAACTGCGTCAAATAGCAAAAACCTGCAAATTCATTTTGATCATAGACAAGGTAAGTCTTATACCTGTCATGATTAATGAATATGTGGCTTCTTAATATATCACTTGAAACGCTTTTACGATAATAATTGGCAGTTGTATTCAGGATATAATAATTATATATATCGAGAATAATATCCAGATCGTTTTCGTCTGCTTCTTTAAATGATATTTTTTTCATGTGATTATTTTATTATTAAGTCCAGAGTGCAGGTATATTAACCGCTTATCCTTGTGCAAATTTCAATTGCCAGACTAAATATCATATCAGGTGTCAAATGCTCTGTAATTGTCCTGTCATAGAGTATTTTTGCTTCAGGAGAAAAGTCATCATCACCTTTCCAGTATAAAACAGCGATGGGAATATTCAAAGTTATTTTGAATCTGTACGCGGCATCAGCCATATCAAGAGGAGTGCCCTGCAGATGCTCGCATCGTTTTCCGAAAGCGCTGATGTCATTGCCGAATCGTCCGGAAATCAGATGGCCAGGTATTTTATGAGGGCCGCGAAAAAACGTGGCACCGCCCGGAATATCCTTTTCGGATATCCATTCATTGCTGATTTCAATTTCTTTTGATTTCACAACATAATAGACAATGAAAAGATAAAAGAAAGCATGAGGATTGCGAAAAGTATCGGTAATACGTTCGATCTTATACTCATGAGGATATATCATGTATTCATCGCCCCAAACGGTTAAAGTATAAGACTTCTTCTCAATATCGTATTTACAGGATACCCGCCTGCATACATCTTCCGGATCCTGGTTCGCCAGTTCTCTATAATAAATCTTGTCGATTAAATCTGTCATCATCTCTTTTCAGAACGTAAAGATATGGCTAACGATAAAATCACTAATGGCAAAAGCTTGTATTTCCTGGAATACCCTGAATACAGCCTGACCCAAGAGTTGTAATACGAATACAATTAAATTGTCAAATTAAAATAAGAATCATCCGGATATTCTGGAAACAAAATCTTCCTGAATTACATCCAGGTCAAGTTTGAAATTTTCTTTAAGGATTGTCCTGAACTCATCTTCACTTAATACAGGAGTTTCTGTTATCTTGCCGTTGTTTATCACTTTAAAATGATCATCAGTCAGGGTGATCCTGCCTTCTTTCGTAGGCATCGTGCACATTCTCATCTTAATAAAAAAAGATTCGGGAAATGTCGAAGTAAAATGATTCGACATTAAAAAATCCATAGGATAACATTCATCCAGCGTAAACGCGTACATATTTCTATATTCATTTTCTGATTTTTTCTGCAGCACATAGCCGAATTTTGCGTCCCTTACTAAACGATAAGTATGGGCAAACTGCTTCTGGTCTATGTTTTCCTGCAGCAGCAACGGTGCTATTATTCCTTCGTTGCCAAAACCAACGTCTGCGAGCCATCTTCTCTCCCCATCTTCAACAAGCAAAGCCTGGTGCGTTTTTGTTGTATAGTTGACATCGTCCATCGCTACCCTTGCCAGCAAATTTGTGACTTTGAATCCTATCTTTTGCAGAACAAGGGAAAAGAGTCCGTTCATCTCGAAACAATACCCGCCCCGCCTGTTTTCGACTATTTTGCTGAATAAGGAACCTTCATCGAGCAAGACTGGTTTTTTATAATATACATCAAGGTTCTCAAAAGGAACATTCAAAGTATGTGAGACGTGCAGCCTGTTCAGGGTTTCTTCTGTAACAGATGCCCCGCCATTATAATTTATTCTTTCAAGATAAGAGTCAATGTTCATCATTTCATCAGGCATTTGGGCAATCCTCTAATTATTTTGTATTAAAAACTACGAATATTTTTCTAATATAATCAGTCATATAAATAAAACATCAACGGCATGGCCACTAATTTTTATCTATTTTCTTCAATAGTTTATCGACTCTCTTCTTCTGAGATTCCGCTAATGAATCATATCTCGTCATTAAGACAGCCTTGAATTCCTCTGCGTTTTTATTATTTACGCAAATGAACGCTCTTTCCGCATGCTGGCCGACTTCTTTTGGTCTGCATGTTTTTAAATGCTCAATAATTACAGGAAAGACTTTCTTTTGATATTTTTCTTTGGATTTTGCGATCCCTGCAAAAATACTTATGCAGTTATCCACTGTTATCACGCTTCCGTTCTTATAAGCTTTATAAATTGTGTCGAATTCTTTTATAAGATAATCGCTTTCTGTTTCTGCAATTAAAGAAAGAGCAATAGCCGATCCCCATACCAGTCTGTTGTTTTTTGACTTTAGCAGCTTAATAAAGATTTCCGCATACTCTGAGATCAAAGAAGGATCACGATATCCGGTTTCATAAAGTACTTTGATACAGTCATTGGCTATTTGTTCTTTCGTATTCTCAAGACCTTTAATAATTTCAGCAATTCCTTTTTTATCTTTGCTTCTTACGAGCTCTTCAGCGAGTTGTATATTCGGTTCTTCATCATTTCTTCCAAGATTATATGCGATTTTTTCTATCATATTTCAATACTCCTTTCTGATGGAAATTTAAATTTTATCTGGCATAAATAATCTTTCATTAAATTGTTTTTAAAATTTATCCCTGCAATCCCGGCAGAACCGCTCTTAGGACGGGGTAGGTTGCTGACGATTGAAATAACTTGAATATAACGTCAGTCAGAGAAAAAACGAATGATATTTGACACTACCTCTCCTTTCTTCTTGGCATATATTTTTTCAATACAGCAGTGTTTGGTGAATAAGTACCGTCATCATTTAAAATAAGCAAATCGAGATTGATCAATTCCTGGATGTCACGAAATATTGTTCTTGCAGAAAGATTATTATAGGTCAAAGCAATTTCAACAGATGCTTTTGAAATATCTTTCAAATCGAATCTGGAATCAGTTGGCAAAGAAATAATTAAATTTCTCCTTCTTTTATTTACTTCTTCAGTTTTTGCTGTTATCTTTTTACTCTTAAATACATTATAAATATAATTTTTCCAGGCGATTTCCATTTGGTTGGCCTGAACAATATCTATAATATGAAGCAACCCATCACGATAACCTTCAATAGCATATTTAAGAAATTCATTTAGATTTCCAGTTTTGGTAGAATTATCTAAGTGACGATAATATTCCGACCTTGTTTCATTATAAAAATTAGATAATAAATGTGAAGCAAAATCAGGATTTCCTGCGCGGAGTAAAATATAAAACTCTAAAAGGCGGGCTGTTCTGCCGTTTCCATCACCGAATGGATGTATCCAGGCAATATAAACATGTAAAACAATAGCTTGAATTACCGTGTTTATATAATACTGACCTTTCTCGTAGTGAAATTCTTTTTTCATCCAATCGCAAAGTCTCTGGATCATAGGAATTACATCTTTGTAATCCGGACAACGATACCTTCCTACAGAAACATTGTTGATCCTGAACTCACCTGGAATTGCATTAAAATGTTCACCAAGATTTTGACCTACCATTTTATGAAGTCGTAAAATAAATTCAGGACTTATAAGTTGAGTTCTATTATCTTTAACGATTTCTTCAAGAAGTATATTGAAGGCATCTATGATATTTTTTACTTCCTGTTGCTGATAAGCTTTACTTGGAGGTAAATCTTTGCCCTTTTGTATATTCACTATTTCTTCTTCTGATAAAGTATTTCCTTCAATTGCTGTTGTCGATTGAGCCCCCTTTATAAGAGATACATTCAACAACTGTTTTCTATAGTCAGGATCTATTGGTATTTCTGATAAGGCTTTAATTGTAGCATCGCATTGGCCTAACATAAAACAAATATCGTTAGATAAATCCCATTGCAAACAAAATGAAATATGATTAAAATTGCTCATGAATTTCTCCTTCGACAAAAACATTATAGTTTTTGTCAAATAGTTTGTCAATATATATGTCTATATTTCTGTCACAAAAATAGTCAAACATCTCTTTTTTCCGAATATAGATGAGTAAAATTTTACGATTAAACAAAACGATGCAGAAAAAAATGATAGAGCTATTATAAATATTTTCTACAATGAAAGCACTTATTTCTATTCCTAAACGGGGAGCATCACCAGAGGGGATAAAAATTATTTTATGCTGTTTAAAAAAATTCCCTGATAACAAAAATTATTTAATAAAAAAGCAGAGAAACAATCCCTTATCCTTCCCTGCACAGAGTGCTGGGGTTTCTTTTAAAGTCCGTGCCTTGAGCGCAGTCGAAAGGCACCAAAGGAAGAAAAAAGCAATGGCAACAGCAAAACCGAACATCTTAATAAACTCGATCAGCGGACGAATAGGCAACGTCGTGTTTTATCTGAATCGCGAACGTCAGTGTGTCCGTACTCACGTCATTCCGCGCAATCCCGACACAGAAGCCCAGCGCGCTGTGCGCCGCAGCTTTGGCGATGCCGTACATCTATGGCAGGCCATGTCTCCCGACGAAAAATACTCATACAACAGAAAGGCCCGTTACCTGAACATGAGCGGCTACAATCTCTTTATATCGAATTATTTAAAAAAAATAATGCAGGACGAAGCGAAATCAAAAGTCCCTTTCCCTACCTGGAACCTGGAACTTTCAACCTTTCATTTATTTCCGGTCCCTGAGCACAGCCGAAGGGTCCCCTCCGTTTCAGAGTCGTATTTAAAAGCAGACGCAATAAACACGTACCCTGTTCCTCCAAAACTATATCCCGGATGAAAAAAAGAACGTAAAAACCGAAACATACTTTATTTAATTGACTTTTTAACAAAGCATAGCAAATATTCTTCGAAAGCCCTTAACGGAGGTTTATAAATGGCAAAAGAATATAAAAACGCCGGCCTTACCTGTATAATCATAACCATAATTGCCGGACTCGGAATACTAGCCGGCATCTTCTTCAGCAAACCATTGATAATAGCACTGGCAATGCTGCCTGCGGTTGTATACGAAGTATACCGGACAGAAGGCTTTTTTACAAAAATAGCATCACTGCTATCCCTGGTTGTCCTATTGGCTGAAGGATATGTAATAATTACCGGTTTTACTGTAGACCTTGCAAATATTAATTTCAGCTTTTTAAAAAACCTTCCAGTGCCCGCGGGCCACATACAGGCCGGGCTCATAGGGCCCATAATCCTGGTGCTCATATCCCTGTTCCTGTTAAGACGCACCGGCGGCAAGTATACAAGATGGATTTCCTTTATTATTCTTATATCTTCAGTTGCGCTTTTCTATACAATTGATCCTGCATTTATTACCGCCCTCTTAAACAAAGGCAATGTAGAGAACAGCATTAAAAAAGGAATCCAGAAGATAAACAGGTAACACCGGAGCAGAAGATGGAAAACAACCAGGATACGGCAACGATCCCCTTTGCCCAGATGAAAGAAATGCTGATGGGAGAGATCAATAACCTGATCGCTCAACGAAAGACAGAAGCCATCATGCCTCCCTCACTCTCATACGAGCAGGGAAAGACAAAAATAACTTTCTCTATCCCCATGCTGAGCGACAGCCTGCTCATTGCTTTTATTACAACAGCAAAAGATCACCTGGGTAATATAAGGCTGCATCACTTCGAAAACGGATATTATGCAATCCAGGCGCTGAACAGCAATATCTTCAAAACAGAAAATATACTCGATAATATCAAGATCGAATTTACGGGAATAACGACAAACTTCAAAATCGATATCACCAAGAAAGGGAACCTCGCCCAGGAAGAGATCAACCTTGTCATAGAGCTATTTAAAACCTCGATCTCGGCCATAAAGGACGATCCCTTTATAAGGCTGATACGCGTAGGCGCGTCAGTCATAACTGATAACGACGCCCTTGACTGGAAATATATAGCAGGATATGAAGAAGTCAAAAGGAACATCAAGGAAACAATAATCCTGCCTCTAAAAAATCCCGGAATATACGACTCCATTGCAAAGTTAACCCGTGCGTCATTCGAATCGAACAGGCCCAAAGCTATCCTGTTCGAAGGCCCTCCCGGAGTGGGCAAAACAACTATCGCGCGCATTATAGCCAGCGACGTTAAAGTACCACTTGTCTATGTCCCAATAGAATCAATCATGTCAAAATGGTACGGCCAGTCATCACAGAACCTTGCACAGATATTCGACGCATGCGAAGACATAGGAGGGGCTATCCTCTTCCTTGATGAGATAGACTCCCTTGCCGGCTCGCGCGACGAGAGCATGTTCGAAGCCACCAGGCGGATACTGTCCGTGCTTTTAAGACGACTTGACGGCATTGACTCAGTAACCAACACCATAACCATAGGCGCAACGAACAGAAAAGGCGATCTTGACCACGCCCTCATAAGCAGGTTCGACCAGTCAATACACTTCCCTCTGCCGAATGAAAAAGAGCGCGCCGCAATATTCTCGAACTACGCTATCCATCTCAAAGAAGAAGAGCTCATGACCATTGCAGGTATTTCCGACAAGCTTTCCGGAAGGAATATAAAAGATATCTGCGAATTCGCCGAAAGGAGATGGGCGCGCAAACTTATAATCAAGAACATGGAGCCGTCCCCGCCTCCCGTTGATTACTACAAACACGCAGTCAAAATGTGGATCGACAGCAACAGCAGATCATAAAATAAAATTCGTATCCTGCTTTTTTATTGCCGGTATTTTACATTTCAGGCAACGTATTATAAGGATAAGCTGGCAAAAAAGGAATTATTCCCGGTAATCGCTGAGAATAAAAATAAATATAATTTCAAAGCAGGACATAACGAACCGCAAAGCCATTGTTATATAATTAAAAATACCGTAGTCACTGAAATAAACCGTAAAAAAAATCAGAAAAGGAATCGAATAACCGACATGCAGATCCATAATAAAAAGCTGGATCTTCCTGTTAAGCTCATTCCTGAAATAAAAGAAAATAATATGAACGGCCAACAGCAGGGAAAGAACGATACCAGCTGTTATTGATATTAATTTACCATAAGCCGCGAAAAGCAGCATCATAAAATTGATAATCTCAAGAAAGAACAGAATGTCAAAATAAGATGCAAGAACAAAGACTCTTTTTCTGATCGCTGAATACATTTACCATATCCCGAATAATATCTTCCGAATAGCATAAACAGAATTATACTTTACAAATATACCCGGAGCATTATATAAGTCAACCGTCATAATACAACAATCAAAAACATTTCAAGGGGAAAAATTCAATGAATATTTTAATATTCGGGCCAAATGGGAGCGGCAAAGGTACACAGGGTGCTATTGTCCAGAAAAAGTATAATATTATACATGTTGAATCAGGTGTAATTTTCAGGGAGAACATAAAAAACGGAACAGAGCTCGGGACCAAAGCCAAAGAATTTATCGACAAGGGTGAACTAGTACCTGATAACATCACAATCCCTATGATACTCAACAGGCTGAAAAAGGATGACTGTAAAAAAGGATGGCTGCTGGACGGCTTCCCCAGAAACAAAGAACAGGGTATTGCCCTTAAAGAAGCACTTGAAAAGGAAGGCATCACCCTTGACTACGTGATCGAGATTCTTCTTGAGAGGGAAATAGCAAAAAACAGGATCATGGGAAGACGTATATGCGAGAACGACGGGAATCATCCGAACAATATATTTATTGAAGCAATAAAGCCTGCTGAAAAGAACGGAAAAACAGTCTGCCGGGTATGCGGAGGCAGCCTCTCTGCCAGGTCTGACGACCAGGATGAAGAAGCCATAAACAAAAGACACAACATTTATTATAATAAGGATAACGGGACACTTGCTGCAGTCATATATTTTAAAGACCTGTCAAAAGCCAACAGAGGGAAGCCTGAGGTAATAGAAATAGACGGCACAGCGGACGTAAAGACAGTCAGCAACAACCTCCTGTCAAAATTGAAATAATAACTTCACAACCCGCAGGCAAAACCTGCCTGCGGGACAGATCAGTTCGGCCTGCCGTAGAAACAGACTCTCTCCAGTCCGAATAATTTGGAAACACCAGCAGTGGTTATACCATAGATCAGGTACTTTTTATTGAATTCCTCTATCAGAGAAAATATCCCGTCAAACGATCCGTTCACCAAAGTCGTGCCTGTAAGTACTACAACATCGGATTCCTTAACGAGCCTTTCCGTTTCTATACGCCCATCCCAGACCTCAACGCCGAACTTCTTCACGTTTATATTCTTCTTATCAAGGTCCGTAATTCTAAGACTCGATGCTCCGAAAGCATTTGAAAAAGCTTCGGCCAATGCCGGATTAAGGCCAATCAGCCCTATACTTGCTTTACCCCATCTATTAAGGATATAATCTTTCATCTCTGCGGCACATTTCTCAGGCTCTTCATCTTTACAATGTATGGTATTGTCAATCATTCCCAGCTTTTTCATTATAACGTTCATAGCTGCTATAAACAAAGCCCGCTCTTTATTTGTCTCAAGCCCTGCTTTCATAATATCTTCTATAGTGCCGATGAATTCCCCAGGTGAATCAGTAAAAACATGAGCCTTCATTCCCATAAATTCGGCTTCGATTACTCTTTCTTTCCCTGCTATTATAGGAAAATCACGCCTTCCCGGATTACCTATTGCTTCCTCAGGGGAAAGTATCTTAACAAGGACCGTTATTTTTTCATTAAGCAGATCATTATCATGAACTATTTCCCTTAATCTTTCTTTCGCTTTCTCCAGAATCTTTTTCCCCTGCATTAAACTTCTCCATAAATCCTGATATTTTAAACCGCAATGAAACCAGAGTATTACACAACAGGCTTCAGGTGCCGGTAAATAAACAATTCTTATTTCTGCTCTTTTTTTAATAGTTTTTCCAGGGCTTCTTTAAGCGTATGTATCGCGAGTGAAGCGCAGTGTGTGTTTTGTTCCGGAAGCCCGCCAAGTGCGTTAAGCGCGTCTACAGGTGTCAGCTTTTTAATTTCGTCAATTCTTTTACCCTTGACCAGTTCCGTGACAATGCCCCCGGCTGCTATTGATCCTTTGCATCCGTCAGTGCGAAAAGAAGCATCTATTATTTTATCATTATCAACTTTAAGATACATCTCCATTGTGTC
>CAZVYR010000002.1:0-18909 GCA_964631555.1 uncultured Leptospirales bacterium | reverse complement strand
GAGTTAATTCTTGTTTTGAATCCATTGCTATTACCTCAAATTTATTCTTGATTGAATCAGTCAGCATGACTGACCTGTATTATATAATTTACAGTTGATCCGGCAATCCGTCTTGCCTAATCAATAAAGGAATACTTCTTGTTTGAAATCCTGCCGATATTCCGGCTAAAGATAACACCTTAAATTTTTCCAACTAACATACCTGTTTTTATAATAAAAAACCAGGGATCCTTAACACGGTTATCGTGTACAATAAATAACTCATTTTCGCATGAAATATAGAAAATTATTAGTTTCCTTTCTATTACCTGCTACAGATAAGATTCAATAAAATCCATGACAGCCTCTTTTCCTGTGAATACCCCGAAATGCCCCTCACATAGGATGTCTGCTTCAAGGGAAAGCATGAATTCCAGCGACTTTCTGTATTTGCTTCTGTCTGAAAGAAGCAAATCATTCAAAGGTCCGTGAACATCCTGGCCGAATAACACAAGCTTCCCGTCTGACACAGTAACCAGGACAGACGAACCCGGAGAATGCCCGGGAGTATGACAAAATCTCAGTTCAAGGTCTCCCAGTTTGAATCCCGTTTCCTTCCCCTCCGTTTCAATATCGACCTCTGTCCGCTCCATAACAGTGCCGTACCAGCTCGCGGCAGTTACATCGCTGTCTGCTTCTTCAATATAAACTGCATCCAGCTTATGAGCGACAATCCTGCACCCGGTAGTTTTTCTTATCTTATTCGCACCGCCGGTATGATCATAATGGCAATGTGTTAAAAAAAGATATTTTACACTTTCCGGGGCAAAACCCAGTTTTTTAATATTGCCGATAACATTATCATGGCCCATACCGGTACCGGCGTCAACCAGGGCGGACTCTCCGCGGCTCGTGACAAGATATACAGAAGCATCAGACTGATGGGATTCATCAGCCCCGCCTACCTGGAATATGTTTGATGTTATATTCATTACTGGCAATAAAAATATTTCTTAACTTATTGATTCAATTTAAAATACGTTTTATAATTAAAAAACAACATTAATCGCTGAACTGATCCGATTCTAAATCCGTACTTACCGTAAAATAATATATCGAGTTTTTATTCAAGTTTTATTTTTTTATTGATTTTTAAAAATTATGTTGTAGTGTATCATAACTAAACTTCATCTAACTCTGTTCACTGATAAACAAATCTGTCCAAGGAATCATTTATTTAATTAAATTAAATCCAAGAGGTATAACCATGCTAGTACGCGACATTATGACAAGCAATGTAGTTACTATTCCCAGCAATACCCCGGTACTTGAAGCTGAACAAATAATGATCTTCCACAAATTCGAACGGCTGCCGGTAGTGGACAAGGGAAAATTATTGGGATTAGTGACAAAAGACAATCTTTTAAAAGCCAGTCCTTCTGATGCAACTACCCTCAGCAGGGGCGAACTCTACTATCTGCTTTCCAAACTGACGGTAAAAGAGATCATGAAAAAGAATGTTGTAACAGTCTCACCTGATGTCCCGGTAGAACAGGCTGCTGCTATTGCACAGAAAAACAAAGTCGGCTGTCTCCCTGTCCTTGAAGACTCGAAGGTCATCGGCATTCTAACAACCAATGATTTCTTTTACAAGATAGTGAATCCTCTTTTTGGAATCGGTGAAGCAGGCAAAAGAATAAAAGTACTCCAGGCATGTGAACCAGACAGCATGATAAAGGTACTTGAAGCTGTAAAAAAATCCGGCCTCGAACTAAAATCGGTATTCACTATGCAATACGATGGTAATGACAAAAATGGGTTTACACTTCATTTGAATACTGATGACATCAGCTCACTGATAAAACAGCTTACTGACCTGGGATTCACTGTAGAAGAAAGGGAGCACACCATTTAATCCGGGTTTATGATTCCTGGCCGGAATAAAATACAGGCGGCCGTGATATACTCAAATACATAAAAAATCCGGGCACTATTTTAATAAAGCTCCCCGCCGCTGGCACCAGGTTATCAAAACCTAAATTGGGAACTTTCCGCAGCTTTTTGCAGTGTTCCTGCAAAAAGCTGCTGGGAATTAAACCATTGGGAGATTAAATATCTGCAAAAATAGCAATTGTTAAAAGGAATCTTTTCTGCTCTGCAGTTCCCGGTCCAGTACATCCAGTATTTTATCTAAGTCAGCATCCAGCTCAATAGGCCTGTTGGCATACTTGCTTGAAACCCCTTCAAGCCTTGATTCATGATAACCGATCTTGAACTCGGAAAATTTAAGACCGTGAGCAGTTGAAATTACTATTACGCGGTCTTTTTTAGTTACCTGTTTTTGCTCAATCAACTTGAGTAAAACGGCAAGAGCTACGCCGGTATGAGGACATGTGTACAATCCGGCACGGTCTCCCATAGCAGCGGCATTCGCAAGTTCATCCTCACTAGCCTGTTCCACAATCCCATTGAACTCCTTTAAAGTACGAATAGCTTTCCTTACAGAGACCGGATCACCGATCTGAATAGCAGTAGCATAAGTCTTGCCGGGTTTAATGGGATTAAACTCGCTAAAGGCTTTTTTATACGAAAGATAAAGCGGATTGGCCTTTTCAGCCTGTGCCAGCACAATACGGGGTGCCCTGCTGATCAATCCCAGCTCCAGCATCATTTTGAAACCATTCCCCAGGGCTGATACGTTACCAAGGTTCCCTCCGGGTATTATAATTACATCAGGGACTTCCCAGTCAAACTGCTGAACAATTTCAATAGATATTGATTTTTGCCCTTCAACACGAAGCGAATTCATAGAATTGGCAAGATAAATCGTATTATCCTTAGTTATATCCTGAACTATCTTCATACACCCGTCAAAGTTGGTATCAAGAGACAGAACGATCGAGCCGTTAGCCATTGGCTGTACTAACTGGGCTATGGATATCTTGTTTCTCGGTAAAAACACGATCGAGGGAATACCGGCATATGCGCAGTAAGCAGCGAGGGCAGCCGAAGTATCGCCTGTTGAGGCACATGCCACAGCTTTAATATTGCGCCCTTTTTTAATCATTTCGTTCACTACCGAGACCAGCACAGTCATCCCCAGGTCCTTGAAAGAGCCTGTATGGCTGTTTCCGCACATCTTAACCCAGAGATCCGGAACACCGAGATACTCCCCGAGCCTTCGGGCAAAAAACAGATTAGTATTACCCTCAAACATCGACACAATATTCTCATCATCGATCCCGGGGCATACCCATTCTTTTTTACTCCAGACTCCGCTGCCGTACGGCCACCTGGTAGTCCCCAACCTGCTGTCAAAAACAGCTTTCCATTCGGAAGCAGACTTTTTTTTCAACATTGACATATCGTGAACTACTTCCAGCAGGTTGCCGCATTTCTCACACTTATATACTATCTCATCAATAGGATATTCAATGTCGCACCCGGCAATACATCTGAATACTGCATTATATTCGTTTTTTCCCATTACTTATCCATACACTTGATATAAAAATATTTCCCGGTTTCGGCATATCCGGATCATTCTTCAATTCTTATTGTTGTAATTTCATATTCAATAAAGTCAAACGAATTGATTTCTTTAATTGACTGAAGCATGTCTTTCTCAGAACATTTATGCGTCATAATTATCACCGGCACATACTTGGCATTTTCAGCCTTTTGCAGAACCTGGGCAATTGAAATATTATGCTTGCCAAGCACACCGGCGATCTTTGACAAAATACCAGGCCTGTCCGCGGTACTCAATCTCATATAATACCTGTGAATACGATCACTGGACCTGATAAATTTAGCATTATCTGAAATAAGCCTTTCCCTGTATATATTCCCCTTTTGCGCTATCCTGACAACATCGCTTATCACTGCGGAAGCCGTAGGCAGGCTGCCTGCTCCTTTCCCATAAAGAATTATCGGGCCGGTCATATCCCCTGAAAACATTATTGCGTTAAACTCATTCCTTACCGAAGCCAGCGGATGTTTGAAATCCAGCATCGCAGGATGCACTGAAACCTCCAGCTCATTATTCTCAACCTTCCCAACACCAAGAAGCTTAATGATAAAACCGAGCTCTTTGGCATATAGAATATCCTCTCTGCTTATTTTTGTAATACCTTCAACAGATACTGATTCGAATTTTATCTTTTTACTGAATGCCAGGCGCGAAATAATGGCTGTCTTGTGCGCAGCATCATAACCTTCAATATCGAAAGTCGGATCAGCTTCCGCAAATCCCTTTTTCTGCGCGTCCTTCAAGGCGTCTTTAAAAGAAAGATTATCATCTTCCATCCGGGTGAGTATATAATTAGTAGTGCCGTTTAAAATCCCGGCAATCGAATTTACACTATTCCCGACAAGCCCGTCCTTCAGAGCCTGCACACACGGCATACCGCCGCCTACCGAGGCTTCAAACCCGAGACTGGCATTGCTGCTGTTTAAAACCTTATAAATCTCTTCCCCGTCCTCTGCCAGTAATTTCTTGTTTGCGGTAACAACATTCTTACCCTTCTTCAGTGCATCAAGTACGATTGTCTTAGCCGGCTCAATACCCCCGATAAGCTCAATAACCGTTTCTATTTCCGGATCGTTTATTACATCTTTCCAGTCACTGGTAAAATTCGTATTTTTTACTTTTGCCTTAATCTCACTGATTCTTAAATCACAAACTGTCTTAATACGAATATCAATCCCGGTACGCTCCCTTACCAGGCCCTTATTCTTTTTAAGAAGGGAATATACACCGCTTCCCACAACCCCGAAACCTATAAGTCCAATATTTAATTCCACCATGACTGAAAACCTTAATATGAATTCTCAAGTTAGCGGACTTTTCATGCCGGTTTTTTACGGGCACCGATCAATATCAAATCCAAAAGTCAATTAACCTGAGTAAATTATGTTACAAAAGCTATTGAAATAAGAAAATATCTACATGTAACTGTATTTCTTCAAGTAAAATATAAATAAATTTATTTATAATTACAGTCAAGATTGATTTATTACAACCTGTAAATACTTTTTATTTTATTTAGCCTGTTTTTTTATAAACTGGAGGAAAAAACGGTATGTTTAATATTACCCATTCCAATCAGGCATGGTAAAATTTATCATCAGGGATCGATTCAATTGAATCTTTTAACATATCGTCTTTAATATCCCGGCAGTATTCCTGAAGTTCCAGGGAAAGCTTATAAAATCTGTTGATATCCAGAAGTATTTTATTTGTTGTTTCGATTAACTTTTCAACATTTTCGCTTAATGCTTTTCCGAGTTCAATAAATGAAGCTTCTCTTTCCCTGCATTCTTTAATAAGCTGCTGATGCTGCTTCCTCTCCTGAGGTGTCAGACTTGCAACAATGTCTTCAATTTTTTTCAAAATTATAATCCCGGTTATTTATAACATTACTCTTTTTATAATTTATACTACATTAAAAAACTATTCAACTTAAATCAAGGAATTTAAATACCGGGTTTGTTTCATTACTCCTGAAAAATAAGAATATTCCCGAGCCTGTGTCGATATAAAACCAGCTTTGGCAACAAGTCTGATATTAAAATACTGAAATCAGTCTAATTTTGTATTGAGTATTAAAGTATTTGACAATATAAAATATGAGTTTATAATTATTTTTGCTTTTAAAGATTTAAATAATCAAGGAGAGGAATATGAAAATCGACATCGAAAAAAACCTGGTGGAATTAACACCTGAACGCCCGGATGAAAAAGCAAAATTGCTGGAATTATGGAAAATAGTTGTAGATTGCGTAAGATTCAATAAAAAATTAGTTCCGGTAGGGGAATACATCCCGGAGAAAAGCAACATCGCGCGCTTTGCAATAGAAGGCGTAGACAGCAGTCAGACCGAATTTGCCGAAGTCTATGCAGAGACGGACTGCAGGGCATTTTGCCAGACTTGTAATAAATATGTCATGCTGAAAAAAGGTGACAGAATTCCTCCATGTTGCGGGAAACTAATGGAAATCATAGATTAGCCTGGCGCTTACAATAGAATCATATATTATTAAGCACATCTTTTAACTTAATATTTATACTTCCTTTTGCATTCGTCAATGCTGCCTGCATAGCACACACAAAATCCCCCTGCCCTGGTGAGTTGCAATATATACACATAGCTCATATTAATTCTTGCTAAAACCAATCTCTATGTTATAATATCGATGCTAATGACTTTATTTCATGGAGGTATAAAATGAAAATTGGCCCAAGGTTTCTTTTATCGGTTTCAGGCACGTTATTAATCTCTTTTATCGCAATATTTATCGCTGTAATGACCAATGTCAATTCATTAAATCAGAATATACTCGATGAATCAAAGAAAGAATACGAAGCTGAAATTAAAAAGTCTCTGAAGAACTCAACAGATATAATATTCAGCTATATTGAAAACAAGTACAAAAATGCTGACGATAAAGACAGGGACAAGGTTGAAAGAGAAATCATGAAAGATATTTCTGAGATGAGATATGATAACGGCGTCGGCTATTTCTGGATAAACGATACAGGCAAGCCCTTCCCCATTATGATAATGCATCCCACAAGCCCCTCTCTTAACGGTAAAATACTCGACGACCCGGCCTATAACTGCGCTTACGGCAGCAATGTGAATCTCTTTACCGCCTTTGTGGATGTATGTCAAAAAAACGGCGAAGGATTTGTAGACTATCTGTGGCCAAAACCCTTAAAAAGCGGCTTAACCGAAAAAACCCCGAAAATATCCTATGTGCGTCTGTACAAACCGTTAAACTGGATAATCGGAACAGGTGTTTATGTTGACGATATAAATAAAATCATAAAAAATAAAAAAGAAGCTTTAGGCCGGATAATCGGAAGGTTTTTAATAGTATTTATTTCCGTAGTCATAGTAACTATTGTGCTTTCTTTATTAATAATACGTTACACAACAGGCCGTGTCGTAAAACCTATCTATAGCATAAAAACAGTAATGAAGGATATAGCTGAAAAAGACGGTGATCTCACCAGGCGCATAGATATTAAATCAAAAGACGAACTCGGTGAGCTTGCCGGATGGTTTAATATTTTTGAGGAAAAAATTGAGAATACATTAGCCAGGGTCATAGAAAACGCAAAATCAATTGCCGGCGCATCTTCTCAGATAACCGAAGGCAACCAGGATCTTTCCAATAGAACCGAACGCCAGGCTGCTTCCCTTGAAGAAACAGCAGGGGCAATGGAAGAAATGCTAGCCGCTATCAGGCAAAACAGCAGCAACGCGATAGACGCCAACAAGATGGCGCAGGAATCCAAAGAAGAAACTATAAAAGGCGTGGAAATGCTTAACGCTTCCATCACACAGATGGAAGAGATAACCGCATCCAGCAAAAAAATATCCGATGTAACAGGCATTATTGAAGAGATCGCCTTTCAGACAAACATACTCTCTCTGAACGCGGCAGTGGAAGCAGCCAGGGCAGGAGCAAGTGGCCGCGGTTTTGCGGTAGTAGCCTCAGAAGTAAGAAGTCTTGCCCAGAAAACAGCATCCTCAGTCAAAGAAATAAATTACCTCATCACCGATAATGTCGAAAAAATAGTCAGGGGAACTATTGACGTAACCAGGTCCGGGGAAATATTGCAAGGCATAAAAGAAAAAATCATAACCCTTGCCCAACTAATAAGCGAGATCAGCTCCGCTTCAGTTCAACAGCAGGAGAGCGTAGAACAGACCAACCAGGCAGTCGTGGATATGGATGAAATAACCCAGCAGAACGCGTCCCTGGTGGAAGAGCTTGCCTCCTCAAGCGAAGAACTCTCATCCCAGGCAAAAGAGCTTGTAGCCCTTACCTCCTATTTCAAGGTACGGCACCTTACATCAAAATAAACAAATTACTGAAAAAATCTTCTGAAAAATCCTCTGCCTTAATAAAAACAGGGGAAACAGCTTTCATTACTTTTCACCTGGCTGCTCTCAAGCCTTCCACTCCGGTTCCATAATACTTCCCGTTTTACAAACGGGAAGTATTAAATCACTTCCCCTACGTTTCAAAACCGCTTCCTCTCCGTTTCAAAGTCGGTTCCCCTACGTTCTAAACCCGCTTCCACTCCGTTTCATAGTCGTCTTCAATTCGTTCCAAGGCCGTTACACTCCGGTTCAGAATAGAGAAACCTTAAAATAAAAATAAACCACTTTTGCGCTTGATAAAAAAATATTCAATACCCATAATATCCCGCATAAAATACCTCCAAATACCCGGAGAACACCTGTGAAAAAAAGACTATTCGTAATAGACGGCCATGCACTCTGCTACAGGGCATATTATGCCTTTATAAACAATCCCCTGACAAACTCAAAAGGACAAAACACCTCGGCAATATTCGGATTTGCGCGCATGCTTATAAAACTGATCAAAGACCAGAATCCGGATTACCTGATAGTCGCCTTTGATCCCCCGAAAAAATCCTTCCGCTTCGACATTTACCCCGAATACAAAGCCAAACGACAGAAAATGCCCGAAGACCTGAGGCCCCAGATTGAAGAAATAAAACACATGCTCACGGGATTAGGCATTATACGAATTGAACACGAAAACTTTGAAGCTGATGATATTCTCGGCACAATAGCCGCTAAATATTCCTCAAACAATATTGAAGTTGTGCTCGTAACCGGCGATAAAGATGCATACCAGCTTGTGAACGATAATGTAAAGATATACGCGAATAAAAAAGGCATAACCGAATTCGAGGCCTATGACAGACAGGCAATAATAGAAAAACTGAACATAAGCCCTGAACAAATAATAGATTACATGGCCCTGATGGGCGACACATCCGATAACATCCCGGGAGTAAAGGGGATCGGGGAAAAGACAGCACAAAAACTCATAGACCAGTTCAAGACACTCGACAACCTATATGAGCACCTTGAAAATGTAGACGCGAAAAAAACCAGGGAAATCCTCGCCAGGGAAAAGGATATGGCATATCTCAGCAAAAAACTCGTCACAATAAGGAAGGATGTCCCTATAGAAATCGATCTCAGCACCACCGGTCTCCCAGACCTCACTACCGATAATACAAAAGAATATTTCAGCGGCCTTGAAATGGATTCAATTGTCCAGGACCTGTTCAACAATGAGAAGCAGGCAACGGAGAAAAAACCTGAAAAAAAGAACTACACAACAATCAGGACAGAGGATGACCTTAAAGAAATAATTGCCATAATAAATAAAAACGGAGAAGTATCCGTGGACACCGAAACCACGTCCCTCAATCCCCTTGAAGCAGAACTTGTCGGTATATCCCTGTCTGTTAAAGAAAAAGAAGGATGGTATATCCCCTTGTACAGCCGTAACCTGTTCGATAATGATAACACAAACAGCGCAACTCTGCTCAATTTAATAAAACCGGTTCTTGAAGACAGCAAAATAAAAAAAATAGGCCAGAACATAAAATTCGATATTCTCACATTGAAGAATTCAGGCATAGAAATGCAGGGCATATACTTTGATACAATGGTTGCAGCATACCTCGTCAACCCGGAAGGCCGCTACAGCCTGGATGATCTTGCGGAAAAATATCTCGATTACAGGACTATTCATTACGAAGAACTCGTGGGCAAAGGCAAAAACGCGCTGTCAATTGCCGACATACCTGTGGAGAAAGTGTCGGAATATGCAATCGAAGATGCCGACATTGCTTATCGTTTATATAAATTATTAAAAACCAGACTTAAAACCGACGAACTGGAAACCCTGTACTATGAAACCGAAATGCCACTTGTTTCTGTCCTTGCACTTATGGAATGGAATGGAGTAAAGATAAGCACATCCAGGTTCAGGGAACTCAATGCAGAAAACCAGAAACTCCTGTACCAGGTCGAAAGCCGAATATACGAACTCGCAGGCCAGAAGTTCAACGTCAATTCAACCCGTGAACTTTCCGCCATTCTCTTTGAAAAGCTGGGACTTAAAACCGTAAGAAAAACCAAGACAGGTTTTTCCACGGATATAAGAGTACTTGAAACCCTTAAAGGAAGTCATGAAATCATAGACCACCTGATATCATACAGAACGCTCAGCAAGTTAAAGAATACCTATATCGAAAAGCTGCCGCAGATCATTTCCCCAAAAACAGGCAGGATCCATACATCATATAACCAGACAATCACAGCCACAGGAAGATTATCTTCATCCAACCCAAACCTGCAGAACATTCCCATCAGGGATGAATTCGGCAAAAAGATAAGAAGCGCGTTTGTCCCTGACAAAGGGAAAATACTTATCTCAGCGGACTATTCCCAGGTCGAACTTCGCCTTGCAGCCCACTTCTCCAAAGATGAAAACATGATCAATGCCTTTAAAAACAACATTGATATTCACAACCTGACCGCATCATCTGTTTTCAATGTCCCTATTGACTCAGTGAGCGCCGACATGAGAAGACAGGCAAAGATAATCAATTTCGCGACTATATACGGCGTGTCACCTTACGGCCTTTCCCAGCAGGCGGAAATTGACGTCCACCAGGCAGCCGAATTCATAAAGAAATATTTTGAAACATATCCGGGCTTTAGAAAATATATCGATGAAACAATAGCTTTTGCAAAAAAAACCGGGTATGTTAAAACACTGCTCGGCAGAAAACGTTATATTCCTGACCTTGATTCCGGTAACAGCTTCAGAAGAGAAGGAGCGGAGAGAATAGCCATCAATACCCCATTGCAGGGTACTGCGGCTGATATTATTAAAATCGCTATGATAAATATTCAAAAAGTCCTGAATGACAAATCCTATGAGTCAAAGATGATATTACAGGTACATGATGAGCTTGTTTTCGAATCACCTGAAAAGGAAAAGGATGCAATTCTAATATTGATACGGAAAAAAATGGAAGGCGCGGTAAGCCTGCTGGTGCCGCTTACCGTGGATATATCTACTGGAAGCAACTGGGA
The DNA here is from genome assembly GCA_964631555.1 of uncultured Leptospirales bacterium. Classification (GTDB taxonomy): domain Bacteria; phylum Spirochaetota; class UBA4802; order UBA4802; family JAFGDQ01; genus CAZVYR01. Next base: position 7,984 of record CAZVYR010000002.1, on the reverse strand, counting down.
TGAAGCTCATTAGTAAAATTCATTCATTATGAATGAATTTCAATGGATCTTATCAATAATAATTCCCGCAAGCTTCTTAGCAGACTCAAGATGAGTCCCGATATAGAAAACCGCATAGCAGGTAATTGCAATACCAAGAACAAGGTTCAGGGGAATCTCAAGACCGCTGCCGAAATGCTCTTTCATCCAGATGAAAGAATCACTGTAAGATATCAGAAAAATACTGGCAAATATTGTCAATCCCACGAGAAGCCATCTTAAAGGTGAAAAATCAATTTCACGGTTCAGCTCCGACAACGCGATCGTGCTCATTACCGATTCGCTCATATCCCTGGCCATTATAAAAGGAGGATTCCCCAGAGCACCGGAAAAAATCCCCTGCAACTCATGGATTTCCTTTCTGCAGCCGGGACAAAACATCATATGCAGTTTCAATAGCAAGGGCAGCTTATTATCTTCCTGCTTTAAAAAAAACTGAACAGCCTCTTCACATTTCATTATAATCCTCCGCGATACTTCCGCGCAGCTTATCCCTCAGGATTTGTTTTGCTCGAAGTACATTCGACTTTATCGTATTCACAGGATACCCTGTTATACTTTCTATTTCATTATATTTAAATCCCATAAAAAAATAAAGATCGACACATATCCTGTATTTTTCAGGCAGATCATCTATCGCTTTTCTTAACAGAACAACAGTCTCATATTTTAAATGATCCTTTTCAGGCGTTGACTCCTCAGAGGCCCTTTCATTAATATCCTCTTCCCGGATCCTTTTTTCTTTTATCCTGTTTATCCCGTAATTGTAAGCAATACGCACAAGCCATGATCGAAAAAATGCTTTTCCTTTAAAGGTTCCGAGTTCATTAAAGGCTTTCAGAAATACATCCTGAACAAAATCATAAGAATCATCCTCATTCCTGAAAAACCTCATCCCAATACTGAAAATATATGCCTGGTAACGTTCAACGATAATCTTAAATTTCTCTGCATCTCCGCGAATTACATCCCTCAGAACCTGTTCATCCGTGCTGTTTTCACTTTGCATTATCTGTCTTATTTAATATTATACGTACAATATAAAATGCTATAAAACCTAATCCGCTGGAAAGCGGTATTATCCCGCTCAACAAACTGTATCCGAATCCTTCCTTGATTAAAAAGAAAACGCTCAGGAAAATCCCGATACTGAATAAAAGCAGGCCTGAGAAAAGGCTGAAGCTTTCAAAATCAAAACTTACCTTTGCTTCTATTCCCTTTTCAATCATCAGCATCTTTTGCTTGTAATGATAATACAAATAAAAAAATATAACTATAGATCCCATTACAATACCAACAATAGGAATAATGGTTACTATTACCTGAGATGCTGCTGACGGAGATTCCATTTACAACTCCTTTTATCCTTGCAATTTATCATTTATTTGTAAATACAATTTTTTAGCATATTTGGATATCATTGAATCGCAGTAAGTATCAATCATATTCAGCTTTTCCTGCAAAACCTTTTGCATACTATAATTAACCTGCCTGTATTTTTTCATGATTTTAGTCTTTATATTGTTTCTGTATTCTTCTATCATGGCAATACCGTGGGCCAGATTTTCTTCAAAATTAAACTCTTTTATTCGTACTATTATACTATGCAGGTAATCATCCAGCTCAGACGATAATTTATCAACTTTAAGGATTTCGTCGGTTATCTTAAAAAAATGATACCCTTTTACGGCAAAATTTATCGCCAGAGGCAACAAACCTGGCTTGTGTAATAAAACTTTAAAAAGAAATTTTAAATATAAAAATCCGTATCTGCTGAATGACTGCTTTACAAGGGACATCAAGAAAGCCTTCAAGTCGCTTATATCCACTTTCTTATTTCCTCTTCTGTTCACTGGCAAACGATCCAATAATTTCATGGTCCTTTCAAAGTATTCTTTAGGTTTATATATTTCAGATATAACCCTGATATATCCTCGAAACAGCTTTTCTGCAGGCATTACAGGAGTAAAATTCAATTCAAGCTCGTGGGTATTGTTGCCGCTTGATATACCTTTTAAACGTCCTTCGCGCTTCAGCCTCCTGTAAAGCTGGGTATTGGGCAAAGCCTGCAAAAGGCCGAGCATAGCAACAGGGATACCTGCTTCCTGGATAAATTCAATCTGCCGGTCGAATATGTCTTCAGGATCAGTATCAAAACCGAGAATAAATCCTCCCATAACTTCAAGCCCGTGAGTCTGGATTCTCTTAATGCTGTCAAGAATATCTTCTCTCAGATTCTGCTGTTTATTTGTACTTGCGAGCGTTACAGCATCAGGAGTTTCAATACCAATGAACACGCTGCAGAATCCTGATCTGAACATCAGATCAATCAACTCCTCATCCTGTGAAAGGTTTATACTAGCTTCTGTAAAAAGAATATAAGGGAAATCATGCTCTTCCTGCCATTCAAGTATTCTGGTCAAAAGCATTTTTACACTTTTTTTATTTCCAATAAAATTATCATCAACTATAAAGAGCGATCCCCTGAATCCGGTGTCATATACGCATTGCATCTCGTTTATGAATTGTTCAACATCCTTTGAACGATGATTTCTGCCGAACATCTCGATTATATCGCAAAACTCGCAATTGAAGGGGCACCCCCGTGAATACTGTAATGCAAGATAAGTATAATCATACACATTCTCAAGCAGATCGTATCTTGGAGGCGGTGTCTTTGTAATATCAGGTTTCTCTTCAGTTGCGTATATCTTAGCGGGATTCCCTTTTTCATAATCATAAATAAACTGCGGCAAAGTGATTTCGGCTTCGTTTAATACGAAATAATCTACACCTTCAATTTCCTCAAAAGATGTAGTCGGGTATGGCCCGCCGGCAACAACCGTCTTTCCGCACTCCCTGCACATTTGAACTACTCTCTTAAAAGATTCTTTCTGGACGATCATGGCGGAAACAAAAATAAGATCGGATTCCATAATGTCAGCTTCAATAAGTTCCTTCACATGCATATCAATGAGTTTTACCTCATAATTATCCGGAAGAAGTGCAGCCACAGTTAAAAGCCCCAGGGGAGGCATTGTGGACTTGGCTCCTATGAACGGAAGAGCATGTTTAAAACTCCAGTACGTCGTAGGTATTTCAGGATAAACAAGCAGAACTCTGGTTTTCATATCTATTTCCTTATTAATTATAATGTTTCGTTCGACCGTGCTTTTAAAATTCAATACTTAAAAGATAATATAAAATTAATTTTCTCCGGTCTGTAGATGATATTCAAATGCTAATTTTTGCTAAATAGCCCAAATAAGCTAAACGATATATTATAATTCCCAATTAAATAAAAACCCGGAAAAATATTCAGAACGCCTTTATCCGGCGAAATGCTTATAAGGGTTTTGAATTATTACGTTAATTTAGACGGGAATTCAGGCAATCTAACACCGGCCAAACTCTATTATTTATTTTTCTTACATAATAAGACAGGAAATGAACTATGAAGTTGCAAAAAAACCGGCAAAATATGCCGGTTTTTTATTTAAAGTGTAACCTGAAATCCGTATTTCAAGACCAATCAGCTTAAAAATATTTTTCTATTTTGCATCAATCCATTTCATCATCTTTCTTAATTCTGCACCAACCTTTTCTATCTGATGGTTTCTTTGTTCTTCTTTTATCTTGTTGAAATTCGGCCTTCCTTTTTCATTTTCTTCAATCCATTGCTTTGCGAAAGAACCGTTCTGAATATTTGCCAAAAGCTTCTTCATGGTTTTCCTTGATTTTTTGTTTATAACTTGTTTACCTGCAATGTAATCCCCGTACTCGGCTGTATCGGAAACGGAATAACGCATATAATTAATACCACCCTGGTAAAAAAGATCCACTATAAGTTTAAGCTCATGCAGGCACTCAAAATACGCGATCTCAGGCTGATAACCAGCTTCAACAAGAGTCTCAAATCCGGCTTTTACAAGCTCAGACACGCCTCCACAGAGCACTGCCTGTTCCCCGAAGAGATCGGTCTCGGTTTCCTCCAGGAAAGTCGTTTCAATAACCCCGGCTCTTGTAGCGCCTATTCCTTTTGCATAAGCGAGAGCCGTGTCTTTTGCCTTTCCGGAAGCATCATTAAAAATCGCAATAAGAGCCGGCACGCCGCCTTTTCCCAGGTATTCGCTTCTAACCAGGTGCCCCGGGCCTTTCGGAGCAACCATAATAACATCAACATTTTTAGGGGGAACTATCTGGTTAAAATGAATATTAAACCCATGTGAAAATACAAGTGTCTTACCGGATTTTAAATTGGGCTCAACATCCGTCTTATAAATCTTTGCCTGCACATGATCCGGCAACAATATCTGAATTACATCAGCTTTTTCAGCTGCTTCTTTTGCTGTAACAGGTTTAAACTTATGCTTCTGAGCAAGCTTGTAATTATCAGTATCCTTTAATTCAGCTACAATAACATTGAGCCCGCTGTCTCTCAGGTTCTGTGCCTGCGCATGACCCTGGCTCCCATAACCTATAATTGCAATGGTTTTCTTTTTTAAGATGCCGAGATTAGCATCCTTGTCATAATACATCTTTGCCATTTTTTTACTCCTTTATATTATAATATCCGGATAAAATGCATTCACATTGTGTTTCACATCCGGCGATCAATACCTTTCAAAAACGAATAGCCGGCAAAGGCTCCGGTACGAGTCAGCCTTTCAATAGAGAAATTCTGCCGCTTCTTATCAGTTCCTTTATACCATAAGGTCTCAATACATCAATGAAATTATCAATATTTTCAGGATCCGCGTCAATGGACAGGGTCATTGACTTGGGGGGCATATCCACAATTTCGGCTTTGTAAATCTGTGCCAGTTGAAATACCTCTGACCTCTTGACAGGAGTAATATTTATTTTTACCAGGGCGAGCTCCCGCTGTATTGAATTAGATCCCATATGATCGCTTATCTTGATCACATCAATAAGCTTATTTAACTGCTTTTTAACCTGCTCGATTATCCTGTCATCTCCATTGACAACAATCGTCATAACCGAAACATCATGCTGTTCGGTTTCACTTACAGTAAGGGAATCAATATTATACCCCCTGGCTGAAAAAAGCCCGGCCACTCTTGCGAGAACCCCGGATTTATTTTCAACTTTTACCGAAATTACATGTCTCATGCCAGTTCCCTTATAATTATTTCTTTAACCGACTTGCCTGAAGGCACCATTGGATATACATTTTCCTCTTGGGCAACATGGAAATCAATCAGGATCGGCCTGTCTTTAATTGAAAGCGCTTTTTTAATAAACTTGTCCACATCCTCTTTTTTATCTACGATCAATCCCACTGCTCCGTATGCCTCCGCAAGCTTTTTAAAATCAGGGCTGAACTGAAGAGATGTATGAGAATATCTCCTTGACCAGAATAACTGCTGCCACTGTCTTACCATACCCAGAAAATTATTGTTGAGAGTAGCAATAATTATTGGAAGCTTATGTTCCACAGCAACTATGAGTTCCTGTATATTCATTTGAATCGAACCATCACCCGCAATGTCTATTACTCTTTTATCGGGTCTGGCTAACTGGGCGCCTATTGCCGCGGGAAAACCGAAACCCATGGTACCGAAACCGCCGGATGAAATAAAAGTTCGCGGCTCCGTGTATTTATAAAATTGAGCAGCCCACATCTGATTCTGGCCTACTTCAGTACAGATTATTGCCTTCCCTTTGGTCAACTCATATATTCTTTCCACAACATACTGTGGTTTAATTATTTCTTTATTATTGTCATAAGTTAACGGGAATTCCTTTTTCATCACCTGTATGCGGCTTACCCATTCCTCTATAGAAGGAGCTTTGACTATCTTGTTTATTTCCCTTAAAACATCCTTGCAGTCTCCTACAATAGGAACATCTACCTGAACGTTTTTACTCACAGAAGCAGGATCAATATCAATATGTATTACCTTGGCATAAGGGATAAACTTTGAAATATCCCCGGTCACCCTGTCATCGAACCTGGCGCCGATCGCGATCAAAAGGTCCGATTCATTTACAGCATGATTAGCATAATAAGTTCCATGCATACCCAGCATGTGAAGAGAAAGCGGATCAGTCTCAGGGTAAGCTCCCATGCCCAGAAGAGTAGTTGTAACAGGGATACCGGTTTTCTTTACAAAAGCTCTCAATTCTTTTGAAGCATTTGATATTATAACTCCCCCTCCCGCGTATACTACGGGCCTTCTTGCCGATTCAATCAATGCGCACGCTTTTATTATCTGTCCCGGATGACCTTTATAAACAGGTTTATACCCCCTGATATCCAATTTCTCCGGATACTGAAATTTGTATTCACCTGTGGAAATATCAACAGGCACATCAATCAATACAGGTCCGGGCCTTCCGGTTGACGCGATATAGAATGCTTCTTTTATTATCCGGGCAAGATCCTTAATATCCTGTACAAGGTAATTATGTTTGGTAATCGGTCTTGTTATACCGGTAATATCAGCTTCCTGGAAGGCATCATTACCTATCATTTTTCTGGATACCTGGCCTGTAAAAATAACAAGAGGTACTGAATCCATATGCGCGTTGGCAATACCTGTTACAAGGTTAGTGCCGCCCGGCCCCGAAGTTGCAATAACAACTCCCGGCTTCCCTGAAGCTCTTGCATATCCGTCTGCAGCGTGAACAGCACCCTGTTCATGCCTTGAAAGAATGAACTTAAACGGTGCATCATAAATACTGTTGAATACAGGAATGACCATGCCGCCCGGGTACCCGAACATACATTCGACCCCTTCTTTCTTCAAGCATTCCATTATAATATCAGCACCTTTGACCTTCAATTTACTGCTCCTAATATTAAAATAAACTTCCTATAGTTTTTATAATTAAAATATTGCTATATACTGTTATTTTTACTATTTTATGACATACAGTGGTGTTCAATAAAGTTTTTAAACTAATACCAATGAGTATTATATGTCAATCAAATATAATGAAAGCAAAAAAAAAGTAATGCCTGCTGAGAAAAAAACAAAATCAATAAACAGTATAGTATTATTTAATTTCAGTTTAATATTATTTATATTTTTATTTGCAGTTTCATGTTCCACACATAGAGGTACAGGCTTTGCGACTTATTCACCTGATCCGGATGATCTGATCATCTGGGCGCACTCGGATATCCAGCCCCGTAAAGAATACGAGAAGAAGTACTATGAAATTGCTGTTTCGGATATTGTAACTAATTTTCCCAAAACATATATAGCACTCGTAGCTGGTGATATAATCCACTGGTCAAAGTCGGAAGATGTATTTAAATGGTATAATTCAATGAAAGCTAAAACACCAATCAAATACTGGTATGAGATAGCAGGCAACCATGATCAAAAGGATTACGAGAATTATAAAAAATATATAAATATGCCGCTTCACTATTCAGTGAAAATAGGCAATATAATTATTTTATGCCTGTCCGATGAGAATAAAAAAGCAAAGACTGAAATCTCAGACCAGGCATATCGCTGGTGGAAAGACATGGTTATCAGCAACCAGGATAAAATTATTATCACTATGAGCCATGGCTATGTTCAGGCAAGCTGGCTGTTCGGAGCCATAATACCAAGCAGAAACATAAGAAACTCGGACAGGTTCGAGAAAATCCTTAAAAAATATAAAGTGGATATCTGGATCTGCGGGCACACCCATCTCCCGCATGCCCTTAAAGGCAGCCTCAGAATAGCGGATAATCTGAATAATACTGTTTTTATTAATGTCTCTTCAATAAGAGGAGGCAGCTTTATGGATGTGGAGTCATTCCTCATGTTCTTTAAAAAGAAATCCGGTTCAGTTATCATCAGGTCAAGAAATCATGAAAAGAAGAAATTCCAGGATTATTATCCATCGAAGTTTAAACTAAGCCATGAATTCCAATGGGACGGCAGCCCACCGGTAATGGAAAGTATGGAAAATAGCAAAT
>CAZVYR010000001.1:44863-50965 GCA_964631555.1 uncultured Leptospirales bacterium | reverse complement strand
GTTTTATTAATTATCGATATAATCTGTTATTGCGCTTTACAGGCTTTTATTTATTTATCGAAATGTCCATTATTTTTAATTAATCCATATGATGATTATTTATTAATTTTATTATTTACAAAATTATAACCTGTTTCTTAAATATTAGCTATTAAAATATTTATTTTCATAAGGTAGTACAAAGGAGTTCCTGCCCTTAGTCAAAGTATTAATGAATACAATAAAAACAAAAAGTTTTAATATTCCCGGATTTTATACTTGTTAAATGCTTCTAACTGTATAATTCGCAAAAGATATACGCGATTTTTCCCCGTTTTTAAAAGCACAGAATAAGTATATATTTTTTCTTCGTATTATTTTAAAATGAGTGAGCAAAATATATAGTACTGGATATGGATGATCGGATGACAAAACAAGAGAAAAGAAAACAAAACTTAAGGTTCGCGGGCCGGCTTGGGTTGATATTATTTATAGGCCTATCTATTTATTTATTTATTTCTTCTATTATTCTTATTTTGTTAACAAAACCTGGTAAAGAAATAGAAATCCCCTATGTTACCGGAAAAAGATTCATTGAAGTATATAATAGTCTAACAAGAAAAGGACTTATCCCGGAAATCGAATTTTACTATGTTTTTGACATGGATAATGGCGTCATTTTAAACCAATACCCGGAAAAAGGAACAATAGTATCGGAAGGTGAAAAAATAAAACTAATTGTTAGCAGAAGTGAAGTATATCTTCCTGTTCCTAATCTGATCGGAACTAAATTGCCTTTTGCTATTAATAAATTAAAAAACCTGCATTTAAACGGCAGATCTTATTCGATTTCCATAGGCACTATATCCTATATACCATCGAAATATGCTGAAAGTGTTATTCTTGATCATAGCCCGGATGCTCGCGAAGAGATTACCCCTGACAGAAAAATCAATCTTCTTGTTTCAGCAGGTAAAGTCAGTAATGGCATGAAGATGCCGCTGGTTAAAGGACAATCAATTGAACTGGGTTTTGATCTTTTACTTTCAAAGGGAACTAACATCTATGAAGAAATTGTTTTAACTGAATTTGCTTCCAAAAGCGGTCTGATTGAATCTCAATCACCCGCCCCAGATGAAGATATAAACATAAATGGACTTGTTAAATTAAAAGTTCTTTTTTATTCCCAAAAAGAGCGGCAATATGCATCCTATGAAAGAATTACTTATACTATACCCTCAGATGAAAAGGAAGGATTATTTGAAGCCTATGTGGAGGACAATAGATCTAAACGTATAAGGTTCTCAAGAAAGATGAAACCGGGATGGATAATTGACTTTGTTTTCAAGAGAAGGGGAAATGCGAAAATCAGGATAATGAATAATAAAAAGACTATTGAAACTATCTCAATTAATCCTGACGAATTCAGTTAATATTATCACCCGGGACTGATTTTCAAAGGGCCGGGATTAATAATTGCACAGCATGCTTTTATATACGGCTTTGAAACGGAGGGGAAGGGATTAAAATTTACTTTTCTCTGGAATTCAGTATCCGTAATGCGGGGTATTAGATGTATGCGTACGCACTGGGTCCCGTGTTTGCAATAAAACACGAGGTTTCACAGGCGCCACTGTATGAACTTTATCATTGGACATAGTGCTGCTTTTGCCATAAATTTTCTTTTTTTTTACATTCTTAGTATTATAATCATTGTGCAAATTCCCGTATGACTATAAACTACGTTAATACCTAATACTAATCAGCTTAATTTCAGATTTTTTTATTATTCAGGGTTTGAAAATATGATTTTTGTAGAGAATTCCGCATATTAGAATTAATTATTGACAAAAAAAGGGTGTGTTAAATAATCAGCCCTTTGATGATTATCTGGAGGTTTAAAGAGGTGTCGGTAAAGATACGATTACAAAGGATGGGAACAAAAAAAAGACCTTTTTATAAGGTTGTAGCAGTAGACAGCAGGAAAAAAAGAGATGGCGATGTAATTGAATATCTCGGCAAATATCATCCTATTTCAAAGGCAGGGCAGTTCGAAGTTGACGAGAATCGCGTTATTAATTGGCTCAGAAAAGGGGCGGTGGCAACTGAGACTATTGAAAAGTTGTTGAAAAAAACAGGAATCTGGAAAAAATTCAAAGAAGGGAATGTTTCCGCTGGAGGTTAACATGGACTTTAAAGAGCTTGTGGAGTATATGGTTAAATGTCTTGTTGATAATCCTGATGAAGTAGAAATTCATGAGGTGGAAGGTGAAAAATCAACGATTCTTGAACTCAAGGTCAGAAAGGAAGATATCGGCAAAGTAATTGGGAAGCACGGCCGGATCGCCAGAGCGATCAGAACAATAATTAATGCCTCTGCAACTAAATTAGGTAAAAAGGTTGTATTGGAAATACTTGATTGAAAGGTTTTGACCAATTTTTAAGGATCGCAAAAATAGTCGGTCCTCATGGATTAAACGGCCGCTTGAGGCTGGTTGTGATTACGGATATAATCGAGCGGTTTATATCAGGCAGTAAATTATATTTAAAAATTGACAATGAATACAGGGAATTTCTGTGTATTGAATTTATTGAGCAGCCGGGCAGAAATTCGCTTATTAAGCTCGAAAATGTAGATGACCGCAACACTGCCCTTTCATTGAAAGGCATTGAGATATTCATCTTAAAGAATGAAGCTGAAAAGACAAGAGAATACTTCGATGACGATGTATTTTACTATTACGACCTGATTGGATGTGAGGTATATTACAAGAACAAACTCTTCGGTACTGTAATTGATATCATGGAATCCGGAGAAAACAGCATTCTTATTTTAAAAAGCAAAGAAAACAGGGAATTCATGATCCCATTTATCGACTCAATGGTAAATACTGTGAACATCTTTAAAGGAAGAATTGATATAGATCCTGTTCCCGGGTTGCTTGACGAAGACAGCGAATAGAGAACAACCCACCCCGCCACCAGGGCGGTTTCGCTTAGAGAGCGGGGACAAATCCTGAAGAATCAATAAAAAGCAATAAAACAGACCGCTTAATAATTGTTTCTCAGAAGCTGTTAAGAGTGAAAATCATCCTGTAAAGACACTATTCACTTTTCACTATTTACTATTCTCTGTTTTAAAAGGTCAGACCGTAATTGCATTTATTTAATATAATAACACTTTTTCCTGATTTTTTTAATAGTCCTTTACAATCAAGCCTTCTGGGAAGAGCTATTCGAGACCGGATAATCAAAGTCAATATTATTGATCTGAGAGGCTTTTCAACTAATAAGTATCATAGCTGTGATGACTATCCATATGGAGGAGGCACTGGCATGGTACTTCAGGCTGGCCCCCTTTTTAAAGCAATCGAGTCCGTAAAAACTATCCGAACAAAGATGCTGTTGACTTCGCCGTCAGGCAGGATGCTTAATCAGGAGCTTGTTAAGGAATTATCCGGGGAAAATGATATTTGTATAATATGCGGTCATTATGAAGGCGTGGATCAGAGGGTCATCGACAGGTATATCGATTATGAAATATCCATTGGTGACTATATTATATCTGGCGGAGAATACGGGGCTTTGATAATACTGGACTCAATATCCAGGTATGTCCCGGGATTTATGTCCAATCCGGAATCGCTGGTACAGGAGAGTTTTGAGGATAATCTGTTAGAATATCCCCAGTATTCAAGGCCTGATGAAATTGACGGATGGGAAGTTCCGGATATTCTTTTAAGCGGAAACCATGAAAAGATCCGTGAATGGAGGACTAGTAAAGCAATTGAAAAAACCATGAAGATCAGACCGGATTTATACAATAAATATTTAAATAGAAAAACGCAAAATTTGAAGAAAAAGGAGAAATAAAAATGGATATTATACAAACGATTGAAAAAGAAATGATGCCGATTGAAAGATCGGTTAACTTCCAGGTCGGTGATACTGTAAAGGTACATTATAAAATAATTGAAGGCAACAGAGAAAGAATACAGGTTTACGAAGGCATTGTTATAGCTATTGATAATAAGGGTTTAGGTAAGACATTTACTGTACGAAAAATTTCTTTTGATATAGGCGTTGAAAGGGTTTTTCCGCTACATTCTCCCAGAATAGCAAAGATCGAAGTAATGAGGAAAGGAAAGACCAGAAGAGCCAAGCTTTACTATCTAAGGGAAAGGACAGGAAAATCCGCTAAATTAAAGGAAAAAAGAACCGCATCGAACAGGGAAAAGGCAGTCAGTCAGGGACAGGTAATTGCTGAACCTGATGCTGAGCAGCAAAGTACAAAAGAAACGAGTGAATAACTTTGCCGGCTGTCAATAACAGGATTTCATTTAATTATGAAAAAAAGTTATTAGCCCGCGGATATAGAATAATAGCTGGTGTTGATGAAGCAGGCAGGGGCGCTTTAGCAGGGCCACTGGTTGTAGGTTTGGCAATTTACGGCATTTCAATTATAAAGAATGCCCCTGACGAAATCCTCCTAAAAATTAAAGACTCAAAACAGCTCAGCCCTGTAAGAAGAACTGAAGCTTTAAAAATCATACAGTACCATTCCATTTATCTTGATACTGCCGTTATTTCCCATGATCTTGTCGATAGACTTAATATCAATTCAGCAACAGAATATGCAATTAAACAATTATTGAACAAGGCTCTTCCTGTACCTGATTTTGTGATATTGGACGGGAATTTCAATTTTAACCTCAGTATTCCTTTTCTTTCAATAGTCAGAGGAGATTCACAATCAGTAACAATAGCTTCAGCATCCATTGCAGCAAAAGTAAAAAGAGATAGCATCATGAAGGATTATGATCTTCAATATCCCGGGTATTCTTTTTTTAAAAATATGGGTTACGGTACACGTGAACACTGTGAAGAGATCCGCAGGTCAGGACCATGTGCTATTCACAGAAAAACATATGAACCAGTCAAAGGAATCCTTAAAAATGTCTCTTGCTATCCGCAGACTCTGTAATTTCATTAGCCAGGCAACAGACCGGCCTTTAGTCCACCAACAGCAGATAATATTGGACTAATTAAAAAAATAATTTATTGATTTTCAATACATTTTCAGGGTTAATATATATTATACCAAACACTGTCTATTCTTACATTAATAAATCCAGATGCATAATGTTATAATTCAATAATCTATTCATAAATGAATATATGATGAAAATACAGGAAAGGTCTATTAAAATATACGGTAAACTGCTATCAGGTGATACGATTAAAGGTATAATCCCCGGCAGGCCCCTGACAGCAACTATAGTTAAAAGATCAGGGAAAAATCAAGCGGTTCTGGATATTGGGGGGAGTAAGATCAAAGCTGAATTTCTGCAGGGGCTGCCTGCATCGGATAATTTGAACCTTGTTCTCGAAAGCAGGATAAATAATACTTTTTATTTGAGAATTGCCGATGGAACCGATATTATCGGACTTATGCGCGAATTACTGGAACATTCTGTCTTCAATCAAAGTGACTTAAGTAAAGAACAATTACATTTATTAAAATCTCAATTAACATATGGAATCGCTTCAATATTTTCCCTGAACAAAGCTCTTGTAAGATTAGACACTTCTAAGAGCGAACACCCAGGAAAACTTGTTAATATCTTCAACTTGCTTTTAGCAAAGGGTATAGACCAGGAAAATTTGTTGTTTATTATGACCTTAATTTTCGGGGGAAACACAGTACACAGACACTTATTTTTTATTATAAACGTACTATTACCGGACAGATTTAAAAACAAATTTAATTCTAATGAACATCATAGTAATGAAAAAAATACCGAAAGGATGGTATTGGAATTTATACGTTTAATTGACGAATCTCTTACGGAAAATGAAAAAGCGGAAACGATCCCTGAAATACTTAAATTCATTTCAATTAATAATCAGGAAAACACTAATAATTATGGGAAAATAATGCTTTTTGAATCGGGTAAATTTAAATTATGCAAATATATTATAAATGGAAAAAATTTACTGATTTCTCTGGACTTGACTTTTCTTGGTAAAACAGATATCCTAATAAAAAATAACGAAGCAAATTATTATCTGGCTTTTTATAACGAGAACACCGAGAGTCTCAATGCTTTAAAAAAAGAAATA
>CAZVYR010000001.1:15017-44763 GCA_964631555.1 uncultured Leptospirales bacterium | reverse complement strand
GAGAGGAATTCTTGTTGACAAATTACTCAGTATGGCGAGAGAGAATAATATTACGATCTACGAAGATTCAGACCTAGCCGAAACTCTTTCTTTAATGAGACCCGGCGATAAAATACCTGAAGATCTTTTCCGCATATTATCCGAAGTGCTGGCTTATTGTTACAGAGTAAACAAAAAATTTAAAGAAAAAGTAGAAAAAGCTGGATTTAGTAATTTTTCCCAAAGCACATAAATGTATATTAATTGGCTAAACCGGAATCACAAAGCAATGCAGGAGTGACCCGGGCCATAAATTTGTTTTAACCGCTTTGCTGCTTTGCACAGGAATATTTCAATGAAAAAAATTCAAGTAAAAGAACTTAAGCCGGGAATGAGATTCGATAAACCGGTTTATATCGACAGCAATAATATTTTTGTCGGCGCTAATGTTACTATTAAAGCAGACGATATAAAGAGACTGGCAAACTGGGGAGTTTTAAGCCTGGAGACCGCCGGGAATCTCACAGCCACGCTGGATGAGATCAGACAATATTCTAAATTAGGCGAAGCATCTGTACAGGTTGATACAAAAAAAATACTGATTGAATATAATAACCTGTTAAAACAAAGAAAAAACCTTATTGAGATACATAAAAAAGCCTGCAAGGCAGTCGGGAATATTTACACTGCTATTAAAAAAAATGAAAGGTTTTCAACTGAAGAGCTTAAACCTGTTCTTGACCAGATTATCGATATGCTAAAAGCAAATAATAATATTTTCCTGTTTCTTTACGGTCTTGATGAGGGGAAAAATTATCTTATGTTCCATTCCGTTAATGTTACTTTTTATGCGCTGCTCATCGGGATAGGGCTTAAATATCCTTTAATTAAATTAAAAGATCTAGGGCTTGGTACGCTTCTTATTGATGCCGGTATGGCCAAAATACCTATCTATATTACTCATAAACAATCATCTTTGACTGAACAGGAATTCAGTCTTATTAAAACACACCCCATACACGGATTCAGGGCTCTCAGGGAACTTGGCAAAGTAAAGGAAGAGGCTGCAAATGTTACTTTACAGCATCATGAGCAATTCGACGGTTCCGGCTATCCCAGAGGACTTAAAGGAGATATGATTGATGAATTTGCAAGGATTGCTTCAATCGCAGATAGTTATGAGGCTCAAATCGTTAACAGGAGTTATAAAAAAAAGCAGTTATTTTATCATGCTATGAAACAACTGATAGCACTTGGAAGCAACAGGTTTGATCCGGTAATTTTACGCGTTTTCATGTCTATAATGTCTGTATATCCAATCGGCTCTATCGTATTGCTTAATAATAATTCTATTGGAATTGTTATTGGATCTGCTCATGAGAGACCCCTTCGTCCAATAATTAAGCTTGTGTTAGGTCCTGACAGAAAGAAACTTACCCAGACAGTAGTGATCAGCCTGCCTGATGAACCCAAATTATTTATTAGTAAGGTTCTCGATGAAAAAGAAGCGGGTATAAACCTGCTTGAGGTCCTTTAAATTCCGGTATTGACAAAATGTCTGAATCCGGGAATACCCGCTACAAGAAAGAGCTTGGGAACAAAGGGGAAAGCTCCGCTTCATTATTTTTAACCGGGAACGGCTTTAAAATTTTAAAAAGGAATTTCAGGTTCGGCAAAACCGGCGAAATCGACATTATCGCAAAAAAAGACAGCCTGATAGTATTTGCTGAAGTGAAAAGCAGAAACTCATCCCTATACGGAGGAGCTTACTATTCTATTAATGATAAAAAAAAACAGACCTTGAAAAAAGTTGCAAGACACTTCCTTCGTTCTCATCCCCAGTTTTTTTCAAAAGATTTTACATTCAGGTTTGATCTGATTGCTGTAGAGAACGGACACGTTGAATGGATAGAGGATATTATAAGATAACGAAAAGCAGATTCGTCAAATACCTGATTTAAAATCTATATTCCATTAATATGCCGGAAGCACCCGGCATTATAAACGGTACAAAAGTTATTATATTAGCTTTGTTTCTGTGCATGGCAGGTACAAGATAACCTGTAATGCTTCCGGCAACTGCACCTGCAATGATATCTGAAGGATAGTGCATACCGGCTGTATAACGCAGATAACCTGTAACTGACGCAAGAATGAGAGACAGGCTCCATACCGCGTAACGGAATCCCGACTCAGGGAAATAATCTGAGAATACAGTTCCAAGGAATACTGTAGAATTGAATGCCGAGGCTGCATGTCCTGAATAGAAAGACTTTACCGAGTACTTATTCCTTTTTTTATCGAGAGGAACATCCTCATTATAGACATAGGGCCTTTTCCTGTTTATCGCGGATTTAAATATTCCGGTCATGCCTGTTTCAATGGTCAATGACTCAAGATACATAACAGTAATTATCAAGATGTCGTTTCTCGGCTCTTTAAAAGAAAATAAAACCAACTGTCCTGCCATTAGCGCGAACAGCGTGTAATCGCTCCACCTGTCACTTTTTTCAGACCAGTTATGAGTTGCTGGACGGTCAAATCTATTTACATCCGATCTGTCCGCAGTCAGAATTTCTTTTTCGGATAATGGTTCCTGTTCTTTCTCAAGGAAATATCTTCCACCAAGTAATGCAACTCCCAAAGAGATCATTGGAACGTCTGTTTCATAGCTCAGGTTATATACTTGGGAATAGGAAACTCCCGGAAATGCTAAAACCGTGATCATTATAATTATAAATAGAATCATTGATCTCATGATGATATTTTATTTTGAAACAGAGCATTTTGTATATCATTTTTCCTCTGCATGTCGGTAAAAGATCCTTCCTCATAGTTAATCTTTTCTCAACATTCAGAAGCTTAATTCTCTGATTTAATACCGATCATTAAAGCTGATTGTTTACTCTATACTGCGTCTTTTTTTGCTTGACGGGCACTTCCACATCAGGGGAAGCGATAGTGAAACGGTGTGGATCCTTATGGTATAAGGTGTAAGTGGCTTTCAAAATGCGGGTAGTATGCATTTATATAGGGGAGTTAGGATTTGAAGCGTATTTGAAGCGTATTTGAAGCGGATAGGAAGCGATAAAATACCGAAGGTATTATGATACGAAGCTTAAACGGAGGGGATAAGTTTCGAGAGGAAGGGATTTAATTTAAAAGCAGAAATATATTATTTTTTGTATCAAAGGTATTCGGCTCCGTAATATCTTCCCTTAATACAAGGATCTTTTTTAAATATTACTTGTTTAAATTTTTGCGCTAACATTTTTTTATTTGAAGAATTATATCCTATAGCATAGTTAAATTCCGAAGGGTGTATATATAGTATCAGTTTTTTATTTTCTTTTAGTTTCAGGAAATATACCAGAAGCTTTGACCATATTTTCGTGAGAACCAGTTCCCGAAAAGAAACATGGAATGGTCCTGCTATAAGCGCGTTCCCGTTTAATAACTCCTCCCCCGGATGCAATCCCATACGTATAACGTCTATATTATGTTCTTCAAAAACTAAAAGTATATCTGCACACCAGGAAACAGCTTCTTCCAGGGTCAGTGGATCATACTTTCCGGCATGGTAAAGTTTTTCTAATTCAGTATCTTTGATGACAAGTGCAGGATATATTCGCACATTATCTGCTCCAAGGTCTGTTATTTTATTTGCAGTATTTAATGATTTTTCGAAAGAGTCACCTGGCAACCCAATCATCATTTGTAATCCAAGCTTGATATTGAATTCCTTGATAAGCATACATGACTTGATTGTATCATTTCCGGAATGTCCTCTTCCTGATAATTTCAATACCTGGTCATCCATGGATTGAACACCCAGTTCGATGGTTGTAGTCCCGTATCTCTTAAGAAAGGAAAGAATATCTTTGTTTATATAATCCGGCCTGGTAGATAATCTTATTCCATGAACATCTCCGTTTTGTACAAATTCATAAGCTGTACGCAGGTATGCTTCCTGTTTCTCAAGAGCAATGCCTGTAAAATTACTTCCGAAGAATGCGATTTCTTTGATACTTTCTTTACTGATAGTTGATAAGTGCTGTGTAACAGTATTTTTTACATCTTCTATTGATGGAATCTTGATTTTTCCGGATATTTTTTTTTGATTACAGAATATACATTGAAATGGGCAGGCTGCATGCGGAATAAATATTGGTATATTAAAATGTTTTTTATTTTTCATAATTATAGATTCTTTAAGTCAGTATAATACCGGATATTTATATTTAAAGTCATATGCGATTTTTTATTCTAAGCAACTTGATCCTAAAATAACTCAAATGTTATTGACAATGACTATATTTAAAGTAATATTAAAATTCAAAAGAGATAATAAAATATAAAGAATAATTTCAAAGAAGAAAATAAAAAAATGACTTATGAGAAAGCCTTTATTATTGATATGGATGGTGTAATCAATAAGGGCAGGTCTTTAATATCAGGTGCGATTGAATTTGTAGAGAGACTTAAACAATTAAGCTACAAATTTCTTTTCCTGACAAATAATTCCTACCATACTCCCGAAGAATTAAAAGACCGTTTATCGGGAATGGGTATTAATGTTAGCGAAAATTATTTTTATACTTCCGCAATGGCAACAGCAAGCTTTTTACTTTATCAAAAACATCAGGATCAATTTTCTGCTTATGTGATAGGCGGCAAAGGACTAGTAGAAGAACTCACCAAAGCAGGAATAACAATCACTGATAATAAACCCGATTATGTTATAGTTGGTGAGACGGAAGAATATGATTATAATAAAATTATTGAAGCAACTCTTCTTATCCAGGAAGGAGCAAAGTTTATTGCCACTAATCCTGATCTTACCGGGCCCACCAGGAGAGGGGTTATTCCCGCATGTGGAGCACTAGTTGCTCCGATTGAAAAGGTAACAGGCGTAGCACCATATTTTCTTGGTAAACCGAATCCTGCAATGATGTACTGGGCAAGAAGGAAGTTAGGAGTTCATTCTGCAAATTGTTTTTTAATCGGAGACCGGATGGATACTGATATTGTCGGTGGGCTGGAATCCGGCATGACCACTTGTCTTGTTCTTACCGGGGTTACCAGCAGGAAGATGGCGGAAAGATTTCCTTATCAGCCGGATTATATTTTTAATTCTATCGGCGATATTGATCCTGAGAAGTTGTTATCAAGACGGGAGCGGATCAGTAATGAATGAAGCTGTTCATTCTGTAACTTGAGTTTTAAAGATAACTATTTAAATAAATAATCTATAATTATTCAAACAGGTGTTTGGTTTTAAATATTAGTGGTTTTTTTAATATTTTTTTTCTTTCTCTTAAGCCTTTTTTTGGCCCTTTTTCTTTTCTCTCTGGTGTTATACTGCTTGGTCATATTATAATCCTATAATAAAGTGATAATTCCTTATCATTGATATTTAGTAAACAATCAGACTGATATAATACTATTTCTTGATAAAAAGCAAAATGGATAAATTCTGTCAACTTTAAAAATGGATATTTTTTATAATGTTCCTGTATTCACAATAGCCTGCTGGCTTGGTTATATCAGTAAAGTCATCCAATTCCGCGTATTTCACATATATCTGCAAAGTTCATTATATATTCCCTGAATTCTTTTAAAGTACTGACAGGATAAGGTTTATACTTTTTAAACGCGGGATCTATAGTTAGACTATTATTATATTGTTGAAGATAATATTTTTTTACGTGTCCTATTTCATTTTCAATTATTTTAAAATCGTTCATTGTTACAAAATAGGGTACGCAGGTAGTCCTTAATTCGTAATCAATATATGAGTCTCTTATTAGATTAATTGTATCTTTAATTCTGCTAAAATCAATAGATACTCCTGTAAGGGATTCGTATTTAGAGGATGAAGTTTTTATATCGATTGCGATATAATCGATAAGCTTTCTTTTTAAAAAATTGTCAATAACATCCGGGTTATAACCATTTGTATCTAATTTTATTAATAATGGTATACTTTTTATTTGTTGTATAAAGCTATCAAGATCCTTATAAAGTGTGGGTTCTCCTCCGGTAATTACAACACTTTCTACCAGGGACGAACGTTCTTTCAGGAGTTTTATAATATCGTCAGCAGGGATTGTTTCAAGATTGTTTTTTTCACAAACTAGATCAATGTTATAACAATAACCGCAATTAAAATTACATCCACTAACGAAAAGAATCGAACTTAGTCTGCCCGGGAAGTCAACAAGCGATGTCTTTTGTATTCCCTTTATTTTCATTTAAACATTTTCCAATCAATTCTTCTGGAGTAAATTCATTCCTTTCTTCAAATTCTTCACGTTTACCTTTATTCCATTGATTAACTGGCCTGAAATATCCAACTACCCTGGAATAAACTTCTACCGGAACTTTTTTTTCTTTAGTCATAAATGAGCACCTCATAATCTATTTTTTATAAAGTAAGATCGTTAGTCTTGAACAACAACCAAAATATATACGAACTAAATTACTATCTTATTTGATGTTTCCAGTATTTTATTATCGGTTTCAATACCATATATTTCAAGTTCTTCCTGGGTATGCTCATAAGGACAAAAGTCAAAGGAACCCGGCAAATAACCGTGTACAGGGCAGATGCTGAAAGTTGGTGTAATAGTAAAATAAGGGAGCATATAATTTTCAGCAATTTTTTTAACCAAAAGTTTGACCATCTGAGGATCGTCTATTTTTTCTCCGACAAAGCAATGGACAACGGTTCCACCTGTGAAAAGGATCTGAAGATCATCCTGATGGTCGAGTAGTTCAAATACATCCACATGACGATTAGCCGGCAGATTAACGGAATTAGTATAATAAGGTTCTGCAGAGCCTGCAGTAATAATTTTTGGATAATCACTTTTATCATGTTTGGCAAATCTATAGGTTACACCTTCTGCAGGAGTAGCTTCAAGATTGAAAAGATTACCGGTCTCTTCCTGAAATTCAGACATGCGTTCCCTCATAAATGTTAATACATTTATAGAAAAGTTTTTCCCCTCTTTTGAAAATATATCTTTATTAAAAAGGTTCAGGCATGCTTCGTTCATACCGATTATGCCTATAGTTGAAAAATGGTTTATCCAGAATTTTCCAGTTCTTTCGTGAATATCGGATAAATAATATTTTGTATACGGATAGAGGTCTTTCTCTGTAAAACTTTCCAGTGCTTTTCTTTTCACTTCAAGAGCGGTTTTGGAAAGTTCCATCAGGTTTTCAAGACCTGAAAAAAATTCATTTTCATCAGCTGAACTAAAAGCAAGTCTAGGCATATTGATTGTGATAACACCTATACTTCCTGTTAAGGGGTTAGCACCAAAAAGTCCGCCACCTCTTTTTCTCAGTTCTCTGTTATCCAATCTTAATCTGCAGCACATTGATCTGGCATCCTCAGGATTCATGTCTGAATTCAGGAAATTTGCGAAATAGGGAATTCCGTATTTCGCAGTCATTTCCCAAAGATGCTTATGCTCCTGATTGTCCCAATCAAAATTCTTTGTTAGGTTATAGGTTGGTATAGGAAACGTAAATATCCTGTTTTTGGAATCTCCTTCCAGCAGGCATTCAGTAAAAGCTGAGTTAAAAATATTCATTTCCTGCTGGAACTCAGAGTATTTTTTTTCCTGAGGTTCTCCTCCGATAATAATATATTCATCTGCTATATTACTAGGTACAACCATATCCAGGGTGACGTTTGTAAATGGAGTCTGGAAACCAACACGAGTAGGAATATTCATATTAAATACGAATTCCTGAAGGCACTGTTTTACTTCGTTGTAAGATAAATTATCGTATCTGATAAAAGGAGAAAGATAAGTATCAAAATTAGCAAATGCCTGTGCGCCTGCGGACTCTCCTTGCAGAGTATAGAAAAAATTAACTACCTGCCCTAAAGCGCTTCTGAAATGTTTAGCAGGTCTGCTTTCAACTTTACCTTTTACTCCTCCAAATCCTCTGATAAGAAGGTCGCGTAGATCCCAGCCAACACAATACGCAGACAAAAGACCAAGATCATGAATATGTAATTCACAATTTACATGAGCCTGACGAATCTCAGGGGGATAGATTCTCTCAAGCCAGTATTTTGCAGTAATTGCAGATGCTATATGGTTATTTAAACCCTGAAGTGAATAACTCATATTGCTGTTCTCATTTACGCGCCAGTCCGATTTATCGAGATAATCCTCAACAAGCTCTATCCCCTCATCGAGAAGAGCTTTTCCTTCTCTGATTTTTCTGTGCTGTTCTCTATATAAGATATAGGCTTTTGCAACTTTAGCATGGCCTTTTTCAATCAGCATCTTTTCAACAAGATCCTGAACATTTTCAACAGTAGGAATACGGTCTTCTTTACATATTATGTTGAGAATTCCAATAACTGAGTCGGAAATGCTTTCTGCAGCATCTCTGTCAGTTCCTCCGACAGCTTTGGCTGCTTTAAAGATGGCTTCAGTTATTTTTTCAGGATAAAAAGGAACAATTCTACCATCTCTTTTTCGAATATATTTTAATTCTGACGAATTGTTCATAATGATGCTCCCGATTGCAGTAATACTATAATGTTAAAAAACTGATTTGAAGATTGATTATATAAAAGTGTTTAATTCCTTTTTAAAACGATTGTAGTATGTCTTACATTATCAGATAGACTTACTTATTATTATACGGTTTAATTAAACATTATAGTTATATTTGTAAGAGTATTCAGTCAGCTTAAGCAGTTTATTTATTATTTTTAGACAATGGTAATTTTTAAAATTAACCTTATATCAAATAAAAATACTGCGTCAATAAAAAAATATTATGTCCCTTTAAAAATGTACATTATTTTATTTTAAAGTCCTTAATAATTTTACCGACATCTAATATCAAAGGATAATTAGTAACCTGAGATTAAATTTTCTACCCAAAGTCTGATTTTCTAATACTTCAAGGGAAGAGATTTATCGAAAGGTACATAACAATTGCTTTAATCAGCAATTATATAAATTTATGGAGAGTCTTTTATGAAAAAAGTTATAACCTTGTCGGTATTATTTATGTGCTTGGTTTTCATTTCCGAATCAATCGGATTGCCACAAAATGATACTTCAATAATCAATACTATGAAAATACTACGGGAAGATATTCCCGAAGGATATATGTACGGCATCATTCCTGAGTTTGCACAGAAGTTATTAAAAGCAAATCCATGGGATATGGATCAGGAAGCGATAAAACGGTTATCAGATAAAATCTATCCTGATGGTGATTATAAGAGCATCGCTGCAATTCATGTTGCTATAATAACAAGGAAAGAAACACCTCAAGGTGATGATATAGTGTATTATATTATTCAGTATAAGGATTTAAAATCAGCAAAGAATGAAATAAAAAAAATAAAGGAATATGCTGACTATAACAAAGACAGAGCGATTCTTAATATAGAGAATAACATTGCGTTATTTTTATTTGTAGATGATACGAGTGATTTTCCGCTTATTAAGGAGTTGTTAAGAAAAATAACAGAAAGAATTAAGAAGAGCTGATTATTAATGAAGAAGAATTAATAATTTAACTTGCTAATTTAACAAATTATAATATGTTAAATTAAATTTTATAGATGATCCGATGATTTAATTCCTCTTGTTTGTGTCGAAAACTCTCATCGGCTTTAAATGGGGATATTAGTGAAATTATCGATTAATAACATGATTAATAAGCAATAAAATTGAGATAAAAATTAATCTATAATTACCTGCGGTATTTTCATATTATAATATTAAACAGCTTTCCGGTTGTAATAGAAACAATAAAACCAGTGCATACGAACCAAGGCCAGAACATATTCGTCGTTAATGCAATTATTATAGTTGTAATAATTCCGGCAATCATCCCGGAGACAGCGGCTTTGTCATTAATAGATTTGAATATTCTTCCCATAAAAAAAATACCCAGCATCCCTCCATAAGTCACTGAAGCGATTGATAATCCCAATTCGACCAGCGGGCTTTTATTATCGCTTAATAGCACTGAAACAAGTACAATACAGATAGTCCAAAAAAGCGATATTAAACGTGAAAATCTTAATTTTATTTTATCTGAATTTTTACGTAAATTTATTTTAAAAATATCAATGGCACTTGAAGCCGAGATTGAATTAATAGATGAGCTCAAGCTCGACATCGCGGCTGCGAATATGCCTGCAAGCATAAGACCTCTTAAACCTGAAGGTATATAATTTGTAATGAAAAAAGGGATTATTTGATCGCTTAAATTAAAAATGCTTCCAGCGAAAAGTACTCTGATAAAAAGACCTAATAGTAAAAATAAAGCGAATTGGAAGAAAACGATAATTCCGCTCCAGATCATTGCTTTCTGCGCTGATTTCAGGTCGGGACATCCAAGAATTCTCTGCACCATTAAGTGATCTGTACCGTGAGTTGCAAATGAAAGAAATGCCCCTCCTATCAATCCTGAAAACAGATTATATGAATTAAATATCTCGTGCCATTCATTTTCAAGACCTGTAGATATTATTTGAAGATAATCTTTCGGGATTCTCTCGAACACTGTAAAAAAAGGCACCTGAATTATTTTTATGATTAAAAATATTCCTGTTAAAGCGCTTAATATATATAAAAAAAGCTGAATTGAATCAGTAAGCACTACAGCCTTTACACCCCCTCCATATGTATACAGAAATGTCGCTGCACCGATTACAAGTATTGATATCCGATAATCCCAACCCAATATTACAGATAATGGGATGGCTGTTGCAAAAAGCCGGACACTATCGGAAAGAATCCTGGTTATATGAAACACGACAGATGTCAGTTTTCTGGGAAAATTACCAAATCGTTTTTCAAGAAATTGGTAAACTGTATCCAGATTCCCTTCAAAATATTTTGGTAATAATAATAAAGCTACCAGAATTCTTCCGATTATATATCCAAATGCTATTTGTAAGAAACTGATTCCTTTAATATATGCAAGTCCAGGTATAGAAATAAAGGTCAGAGTACTAGTTTCAGTGGCTACAATTGAAAAACAGGCAAGAATCCAATGAATCCTACGGTTTCCTAAAAAATAGTCATTAATATTTTTTACTGATGAGAATTTTAGTCCAATAAAGTTTATTAATATCATATATAAAATAATTATCAGTATATCTATCGGTTTCACATTTAACTCCTTATTAATGGCAATAGTGAATCCTGAACATCCTGTTTCACGGGTAATGTTCTTTAATTATTCGATTGACACAATTATCATTTTTAATTAGTCTTGACCGGCAAAAAATTCTCTGTTTACATAATGATAAAAACGGCGGGTTGGATGATATTCTTTTTTAATATTTTTTAAAATTATTATTATGCAATTGATTTTAAAATATGGAATATAATTATGAATGCTGTTGAAAAACAAAATCCTTCATTAGAGGAAGGGAATTATTATATTTTAAAAGGAAGGTTTAAGTCTAATTCGCTGGGTTTCTATGGTTTATTTCTTTTTATATTCAATACCCGCCAGGAACTTGATATAAGTCATGTTCTTGTCTCCACTTTTTCAAGTGCGTATGATATGGAACCTTATCTTGGATGGGAACAGTATGAAGAATTTATTGTTAATTCAAAATGGAAGGGAAGTTATAATCCTAATCTGACTGTTTCTATTGAAGATATCATTAAAAAGATCGCTACAGAACCAAATGCGCAGATTGAAAGACTTTATGAGTATATCAGTAATTATGATTACGATAACATAGATGATTTTTTATTGGATATTATTAATAGGATCATCCATGATAAAAATTTAATACTGGAAACGAATATACAGGAATCCTCTGAAAGGGAATTCAAGCAAACAAAGGAGAAAAATAAAGCAGAAAAAAGCGATGCACGGGCAGGTGAGTTGAAAACCTCAGCAAAAAATGGAGTAACGTTAATGTTACAGTTAATACTTGCACCTGTATCAGGTAAACCCATTTATGAATTGAAAATTGGGGATATTATTATGTGCAGAATTATCCCAAATACGGACCAGGCACATTATTTTATCGATCTTTTAAATTTGAGAGATGATAATACTGTAAAACCGGCTCCATGTAAAGTTATAGATATCAAATCCGAGGGGAAAGGCCACCCTTTAGAGCTTCTAACTGAAATAGGTCCAGGAATTTATGGTAAATGTATAGAAGAAGAAAGACAGGTTAAACTTAGGATGTATGATCCTGCTGTAGACGGAAGAATCGCAAAAAGAAATATCTCCGACATAAAAAAGGATGGTAAGAGACAAACCTCAATGATAGGTAAGCGATCTCAGGGTAATGAATCTGGTCTTGCAAGGATGTTCTACATAGCGATCAGTATTTTTGTTGTAATTTTTTTCTTAATATTAGCTTATTATATTTTAAACATGTAAGCAGGTAATTTTCATAAGTGTTTAAATATTATGTAGTGAACATAGTTATTATATAGTGATGCCTGTTAACATCCGGCCGTCTATAGCATTGATTTTAAAATATTTATCTTTCCAATCTCGCCCGCAACAACAAGTGAATCATTAAAAGAAATAATATAGTCAGGGTTGGGGATTGCTTTTATTTTTGAACTCTGTTCCGTATTGTTCCTTATCAGAATTACATCAACTCCGTATTTTGCCCTTATATTCAATATTTTAATTGATTTCCCAACAAAATTTTTTGGTGCAGCGATTTCGGTTATTGCGTGTCCCTCTGTAAAGTGTACGTCACCGTTAATGTTTTTACTCGTTATTTTATTTGCAAACGTGGAAGTTATATCACGGCGTTCAATTTCTTTATTATAAGCGTCCAATATATCCTTTCTCCAGATCATTCCAAGTACTTTTCGCGGTTTTTTTAAATCAACTACAGGCAGTCCCTCAAGGTTATACTTAGACATTTTATCAAGAGCTTCCTGGCAATTTTCCTCAAGAGGGATTGTTATAATTTCATCATTCGACATATCTTTTGCGATAATGAGGTTCTGAAGCATATCCCTGTCGAAAAGATGGTCATTTATATCGTGAAGAGAAAGAATTCCTGAAGCATAACCTTTACTGTCAGTAACGATAAAGTAAGGGATTTTCCCTGAAATTACCGCATTAACCACATCATCAAATCTTGTTTTTTCAGGAATAATTTCAATATGATCCGAATAAATATCTTTCACATAAATCGATTTCATTACATTGACTTCAGATCCGTCTTTAAGGTTTATGTTTTTCTGTAATAATTTTAACGTATAAATTGATTCCCTTGAAAATTTTGAGGAGAAGACAGTACTCAGGATACAGGTTATCATAAGAGGAAGAATAATCTTATAGTCGTTTGTCAGTTCGAAAACAATAATTATTGCTGTTATAGGAGCATGCGTTGTACCAGCCACAAGACCGCCCATTGCGACAAGTGCATATGCTCCATGTAAAGCCGTTATATCCGGGAAAAGGTTATGAACGAACCATCCGAAAGAAGATCCGACCATTGCACCTAAAAACAGAGAGGGTGCGAATATTCCGCCTGATCCTCCTGATCCAAGAGTTATTGAAGTTGCAAATATTTTAATAAATATCAATACAAAAGCAAGATGCCAGAATGTTTGCCCGTGCAGTGCGTTATTTATTGAATCATATCCGATTCCCATTATTTCCGGGAAAAATATCGCAGTAATGCCTATTATAAGTCCACCCAAAGCAGGTTTCAGATATCCAGGTATTTTAAGATGATCATCAAAAAAATCTTCAGAATAGTACAGGGTCTTTATAAAAATAAAAGAAACTACGGCACAGAGAAGGCCTAATATTGCATAAAAAATAAGCTCATATACGCTTACCAGATTATGCGCAGGTACCTGAAATGCGGCGAAATTTCCTTCATAATGGTGCGATATTACAGTTGCCATCACAGAAGCGATTACGATCGGGGAAAAATTGGCAAAGGCAAAATCTCTCATAATTATTTCTACAGCAAAAAGAGCTCCAGCTATAGGAGCATTGAAAGCAGCAGCTATTCCGGCTGCGGCCCCGCAGCCGACAAAGGTCTTTGTTCTGTTATTCGAAGCTCTGAAGAATTGAGCGACTGAAGAACCTATACTTGAACCGATCTGTACTATTGGTCCTTCTCTTCCTACAGAACCCCCGGTGCCTATAGTTATTGAGGATGCAATAGCTTTTATCACTGCTACTCTGGGCCTTATTTTGCCTCCTTTTAATATCATGGATTGCATTACCTCAGGCACCCCGTGACCTTTTGCTTCTTTGGCGAAAAAATAAATGATTGGGCCTACAATAAGGCCTCCCAGAGCAGGAAGGAGGATTTTAAAATACCATGGGGAATTGGCGATATTATCAAGAAGAATACTATTACCAGGAAAAGATACGCCAGAAATAAGTTTGATCATTAAGCGTATTAAAATGGCACCGAATCCGGCTAATACACCGATTATAATGGCCACAAATATCATAAAGGTATGCTCTGTCATCTTTGCGCGGTATACTAAACCAGTAATTATACCTGAAAGCAGCTTAATAATTCTCTTAAGATAGAAGATCATGTTTGATAATTAATAGTAATTTGACAGATATTTTTATTGATCAAGGAACTATAATAAAATAAATAAATTTTCAGGTTGGAACGAATGCATTGAAAAATTCCGATAGTTCTTTCTATTATTTATTTATATATCGGATTTTTCACTAAGATTTAGTTAGCATAATGAATGTCAATAAAAAAATCGGTAATACTCGATGAAAAGATATCAATGATGCGTCAATAGTACCAAAAGCTGTATATAGAGTGATTAAATAAAATGCAGGAGATAATATGTTATCATTGGATTATTATCAATTCCGGAAAGGATCCTTTTTTTGGGATTCTTCTTTTTTCTTCTCCTCTTTGATTATATCCTTGAATATATATTTATAGTCATTGGATTTATCGATGTTTAATTGTTCAAGCGGTACTTTCTGTTCACGATCATTATTACACATATGCAATGTCAGGATTATTACTATTAAAAAAAAATATTTGTATGCTTTCATGTGAATAATTGTATAAGTGTCGCATACAAATACAATTAAAAAATTAATATAATATTGATATAAATAACCGGCCAAATATCATATTATATTCTTCGGATTATACGAAAACCACGATTTGTAATATGTCTAAGAAATTAGATGGGCTTTATAATTCTGATTTTACCTTTATTCTTAGAATTTAAAAACGCTTCCCCTCCGTTTCAAATTCAAATATAAATAGGTACTTAACATATTTTAATCCTTGTAAATAAAACCTGGGTAACCTGAACAAACGAATTGACACTTAATTATAAATTTAATACAATAAATCTGAAATCATGGAGGGATTTTCATGAAAGTTGAAATAAATATTGCAAGAATACCTGTTAACATTGCAACATCACGGTCTGTTAATCCCAATAAAAATGAAACTAATCATAAAACATCAAATCCTCCAAAATCGACAAATTCCACAGAGGCTCTGCAGAAAAAAAGAGCCCTTATAGAAGCAGTTGTGCTTACACAAATCGCACAAAGCTTTTTTCAGAAAGCGATACTAGTCAGTACAAGGTTAAAAGAAATTGCGTTGCAGGGGATTACATCCGGCAAAATGAACAGTACTGAGATAGCAAGCGCTTTATCAGGAATAAGATCTTCCTTAAAAGATATCATGGAAGGATTTGAATCCGAAGTTTCATTGCCGGTACAGGATTTCATAAAAATATACCAGTTTACAAGTGTCAAAACAGATATTCCTGAAATAAATAAAGAGCTTAATTTATTAAGTTCAATCACAGGAAATCTGTCAAATGCAGTGGAATCTTCCGGACTAAAAAGGATTGACAGGATAAACAGCAGTCTTATCAATAAAGAATCTGCTTTAATAGATTCTTATAAACAACTTATAGACGGGAATATAGAGTCAGGCAGATTCGAAAGTTTCACGAATGCTGATTTTCCGAAACTCTCTGCAAATATTTCTGATCATATTGTTAAACATCCGGAGTCTTCATTAGGAATACAGGGAAATTTGAATTATAAGACGGCTAAGAGATTATTTTAGGATTTAAAATATAATAAACCAGAAACAATAATAGCATAGGTATCAGGCTTTAAATATAAATTTAACGGTAGATTAGATGGAAGCATTTGATGGATTTATTGCCGCTATAGCATCCGAGTTTAAATTTAAATTCCACAAGGATTCTGACGGAGCTTACACGACAAACATTGAATTTGAGAACGGCAGAACTCAGCAAATATTGATTACATTATCAAAAGACGAATCCGGTGACAGAATAATACACTATTATTCAGTAATTGCCAAATTAAAACGCGATTCAATGGAACTTTTTAAATATTCTTTGAAGCTAAATTCAACTCTTGATTATGGAGCCATAGTATTGATGAACGATACCCTGGTGCTAAGAAATTCAATTCTTCTCCATCATTGTGAGCCTCAGAGATTTATGAAATCTCTGATCTATATAGCGGCAAAAGCTGATGAATTGGAAGAGATATTCATAAAAGAAAATATTAATTAATATCTCAGTAATTATTTTAATAATTAGAAAACAAGGTATTAGCCGAATACCTGTTTTATGGATAAACCAATCCATGATCGAAAAATATACTATAATGAAATATAAATAAAAGGCGGATTAAATGAAAGTCATTGAAGGAAAACTTGATGCTTCTGGACTAAAGGTAGCGATCGTTGTATCAAGATTCAACGAATTTATAACTAACAAATTATTAAGCGGGGCAATTGATTGCCTAAAAAGAAACAAAGCCGATGAAAATGATATAACAATTGTATGGGTGCCGGGATCATTCGAGATACCCGCGGTAGTTCAAAAGCTTTCCGATACAAAGCAATATAGTGCCATTGTTTGTCTTGGTGCAGTAATCAGAGGAGCCACACCTCATTTTAATTATGTTGCTGCTGAAGTAACAAAAGGCATAGCTCACATAAGTCTCAACTCTGATATTCCCATTGTATACGGCGTATTGACTACCGACACAATAGAGCAGGCAATTGAAAGAGCGGGAACAAAATCAGGCAATAAAGGGTTCGATGCAGCTCTCTCCGCAATTGAAATGTGTAATATTTTCTCACAGTTAACCTGATGGGTCAAAGACATAAAGCAAGAGAATACGCCTTGCAGGCATTGTATATGTTTGAAACAGTAAACAGCCCTCTGGAAGAGTTGTCTTCATTAAATTGGCTGAACAGGGAAATTCCTGAGGATGTAAAAAAATTTGCTGTTTCTATAATAAACGGTTCAATCGAAAAGCTTGATTTTATCGATAATATAATTAAGAAATATTCCAAAAATTGGAAATTTGAGCGATTAAGTGCTATCGATAAATCTATCTTACGTTTATCTATTTTCACTCTTCTTTTTTTACCGGATATACCAAGCGCTGTTGTAATAAACGAAGGGGTCGAGCTCGGAAAAACTTATGGAGGTGAAAGCTCAGGCCAGTTTATCAATGGGATATTGGATTCCATAAAGAATAAAGAGCTGAAAAAAGGAGGCGGATCATCAGGTGACTCAGAAAAGGAAAAATAGATTTCTCTTTGTAAATGAGGATGAAGATAATAACAGAGACCTGAAACCCAATCGAATCAGTAAAATAGAGTCATCCGGAAAGAGATATCTTCCTTTTGTTATAATATTCTCAGCTCTTGGTGTTGCAATAGCCTCAGTCTTAATAATTATAAACTTCTATTTTAAGGAACCCCGGATTTTTACTTCCGAGGAAACCAGTATTATTCCCTCTGACATTGAAAAGAAAGCTGTCCCATCCACTGAAAGTACGAATATAAATATTGAAAAAGGAAAGGAAAATTATTCCAGAGGCTTTTATAATAATGCGATTTCATCTTTTAATGAAGCAATAGAATCAGGCTCATCCGACCAGGACAAAGCAATCGCTCTTACATATATAGGGATTATTCAGGATGACAGGGGAAATTATGATCAGGCGATTGATTATTTCCTGAGAGCACTTAAATATGATAAACATAATACTATAGCTTATAGAAATCTTGCAATCTCCTATAGGCATAAAAGGGATTATGACGCAGCGGTAAAAGCAATAAAAAAGGTCTTGAAATTGATCCTGATAATCTCAGTAACCGTATTCTCCTTGGTAATATATTGTATGATACAGGTAATTATAATGAGGCTATACCGGAATATGAAAAGGCTTTAAAGTTAAATCCGAACGAAGCTACTGCTTTTCATAACCTGGCCCTTGCTCTTTTCAAAACAGGGGATGAAATTTCAGGAATTGATTATCTCAAACGAGCGGGTGCGGCTGACAGTTCAGGTAGCATCGCACATCTTGCTTATTCAAAGCTCGGAGTCCTTTTCTTAGACAGAAATGATTATGAATTTGCTGAAAAATATCTCAGGATGGCAGAGGCTGTTAAACCGGATGATCCTGTTGTCAGGTATAACCTGGGAATAGTTTATCTAAAAACCAATCAACCTGACAAAGCGCTTCAGGCCTTTAAGAAAGCGGAAGAGTTAGGTAAATCTGACAACAATTTGCTGGAAAACCTCGGCGAAACGTATTTCAATTTAAATGATTATGAAAAAAGCATAGAGGTATTCAACAAGCTCCTGGATTCGAACCGACGAAATATAAAAGTCCTTTCGCGACTGGCGGAAATATATTATGATAAAGGTGATTCCGAAAAGGCATTGGATTTATATAAAAGGATAACAATCCTTGAACCGGCTACTGAAAATGCCAGGATAGCATATTCAAATATGGGCAATATTCTTGATGATATGGGAAGGTCGGATGAGGCTATTGAAACATATAACAAGGCGCTCACGCTCGGAAAAGACGATGGATCAACTTTTTTTAATCTCGGTATTGCTTATAAAAACGCAGGAAAGATTGAGCTTGCCATTCAATCCTGGCGAAAGGCATCCGAATTAAATCCTGACAGCCCGAAACCAGTCCTGGCTATTGCTGGTGTTTACGAAGAAAAACACTTATATGACCTTGCTATTGAGGAATATCAAAGAATAGTAAGGCGGTGGGATAATCTGCAGGAAGCGCATTTTAACCTTGCTGCACTTTATTATAAAAAAAATTTATCTAGTTATTCAGTGGAAGAATACAAAAAAGTTATTGATCTTAATAACAACACTGAAATTGCCAGAAAAGCTTATATTAACATGGCTGATATTATATCAAGAGATAATCCGGATAATGAAGATCTGATGGAAAAAGCACAGTCATACGTACAGAAAGCCTTGCTGCAAAAGCCTAATGACGCAGAAGCTCTTATATCGTTAGGCTTGATATATTTCAGGAAAGGCTTGCTTGATAAGGCAATTGATACGTTTTACATGGCAATCTCATCCACCAGGGATAGTACGATAATTGCCGAAGCATATAATAATATAGGCAAATCATATCATATGAACGGGGAATACAAGAACGCGCTTAAAGCCTTTACGCGTGGAATTGAAGAAGATCCGACCATGGAAGAGATAAGGATTAATCGTAAAGTTTCGATGCAGGCATATGAAAGTGAATTGAGTAAAAAATAATATTACAAATACGGCTTTATATTGAATACATTAATTATTAAGTTTAGACATGAATAGAGTTGATACATCATATCTTCAGGATAGAGAAGATGACCTCCTGGCACCTTATGCCGCAAAATCCAAATATACAAAAGGCCGGGCATTTCAAGAGCTTCCTCACCCTTATAGAACAGAGTTTCAGAGAGACAGGGATAGAATAATACATTCAAAAGCATTCAGAAGACTTGAATATAAAACGCAAGTTTTTGTGAACCATGAAGGTGATCATTACAGAACAAGGCTTACCCACACAATAGAAGTTGCACAAATAGCCAGAACCATTGCCAGAACTCTTAAGCTTAATGAGGATCTTACGGAAGCATTGGCACTTGCTCATGATCTCGGACATACACCGTTCGGTCATTCAGGAGAGAAAGAGTTTAATGAGATCATGAAAGAAGTCGGGGGATTTGAGCATAACAGGCAGAGCCTCCGGGTAGTTGAAAAATTGGAGAATATGTACGATAAGTTCCCTGGCCTTAACCTTACATGGGAAACAAGGGAAGGGATCATTAAACATTCATCTTCCAGACATCCGGAAGTTATTAATTTTTCACCGGATGAGTTTCCTTCGCTTGAGGCACAGATCATCGACGTTGCTGATGAAATTGCATATAATAATCATGATCTTGACGATGGTTTAAGATCCGGGTATCTTAATATTAAAGATATCAGGAAACTATCTATGTGGGATATTGCTATTGGTTCTCTCGGAGGAGTGAAAAATCTTCCCCAGGATAGAGTTTTACTAACGAATAAAATTATAAGAACAATAATTAATCTTTTAGTAACAAATTTAATTGATAACATTATAAATAAGATTGAGAGATTTTTGATTAAAGATTATTCAGATGTCAGGAAAGCAGGGGAGTTAATTGCATGTTTTAGTACAGAAATTCAAGAAGCTAATCAGGAACTGAAAAAATTATTGAATGAAAAATTATATAAACATTATAAAGTTGTAAGGATGGGCATAAAAGCACAAAGGGTTATAAGGGAATTATTTAACCTATATACTGATTTTCCCAATGCCCTTCCGGATAGCCATTTTAAGAGAATTAAAAAAGACGGGGTGAAACAGACCATTTCGGATTATATCTCAGGAATGACAGACCGGTTTGCTCTTGAAGAACATAAAAAATTAACAGAACCAATGATAAAAGTATAAGATTAAAAGATATTATTAAAAGGGAAAATTGATGGACAGAAATTATCCGGAAATTCCTGCTTATATCAGGAAATTAATGGAATCAGGTGATGCATGGGATGAGATACGGATCGACACCGAAGGGAAATGGTTTCACAATGGGGTTCCATTTAGAAATACAAGATTAATTGCATTTTTTAATAAATCTATCGATATTACCAGAGACAGGATGTATGTAATTCATTATAATAATTTTGTATATCCAATAGTAGTTGAGGATGCTCCTCTTTTCATTACTGGCCTAAGATTCCATAAGACTGGGGATGATGAATCAATATTTATTGCGCTTACATCAGGGAATGTTGAGAAGCTTGATTTGAAAACCCTGAATTACAGAAATAATGCTCTTTATTGCTATGTCAGAAGCGGCGAGATAATGGCCAAATTTAGAAGATCTTCCTCTTACGAATTACTCCAGAATATCAGGGAAACCAGTGATATATATTATCTGGATATCTGCGGCCAAAAAGTAGTCCTTGCCGAGAAGGTCGGAGTTTTATAGTTAGCAACTTATCCCGCCCGCAGGGCGGTTCCGCTCAGAGAGCGGGAACAAATTTTAAAGTAACTGCCAAAAGCTGTAAAATTTGTTGTCATAAAATTTAGTTACTCAGAAGGTATTATAATTAAATAAAGATGAGCCTGTTTTATAAAATATCATACGGATCAATATCGATTTCCAGATAAAGATTATTGCCATAGTGTCTGTTTGCTGCTCTAATCGTTTTTCTTATTTGCTCAATATCTTTTGATTTAAGAATAATGTGATGTCTGAAATTGTTCGAAATTTTTGCCAGAGGGGCACTAACAGGACCAAGAAGAGTAATTTTATAATTCTTTTTTTTAATCTCTGCAGTTAGTTCGTCTTTCAGGTTATTAATAGACTTGATTACTTTTTCTTCCTTCTTTCCCCTGATGAGTAATCGTGCCATTCTGGAGAATGGGGGGTACTGAAGCATTTTTCTTACTGACAATTCATGCCTGTAAAAACCAAAATAATCATGGCTCTTTAAATATTTAAAAATATAATTATCTTCATTTATTGTTTGAAGTATTACTTTCCCGCGTTCATTTCCTCTTCCGCATCTGCCTGAAGCCTGAATTAAAAGAGAGAAAATCCTTTCAGAGGCCCTGAAGTCAGGCATATTAAGACCAATATCGGCAAGTAAAATTCCAACAACAGAAACCTTATGAAAATCAAAACCTTTGGCAACCATTTGAGTTCCAAGCAAAATATCAATATCACCATTTGACATTTTCTGAATAACTTCAAAAATAGTATCTTTTTTTCTTGTACTGTCCTGATCAAGTCTGAAGATAATTGAACCATCGAAATTATTTTTTATATTGTCCTCAATTTTTTGTGTTCCCGCACCTAGTCTGATAATTTCATTCGATCCGCACTTAGGACATTTTGAAGGCTGGGTTCTGCTATATCCGCAGTAGTGACAAATCAATTTATCCTGATGAGGATTTTCTTTATGCAAATTAAGACTTATATTGCAATAAGGACATTCAAGAACACTACCGCAACTATTGCATAATACTACAGGTGAAAATCCCCTTCTGTTCAGTAAAAAAATAACCTGATGTTTTCTATCCAAAGCTTTTTTTGTATGAAGTAAAAGCTTCGGTGAAATCATTGTCTTGTTTTTCGATGGATTTATCTTTACTATTTCGATTTCCGGTAGTTCTGCGTTACCGAATCTGCATTTTAAATTATGCAGCTTAAACGGGCCGTGTTCACTGGAAAAAAGAGATTCAATAGACGGAGTGGCGGATCCCATAACAAGTAAAGTTCGTTCTTGCTTACTTCTATAGTAGGCAAGCCTTCTTGTGTGATATCGAGGACTGCTGTGTTCTTTATAAGACCAGTCGTGTTCTTCATCAATTATTATTAGCCCGAGATCAGGACACTGTAAGAAAATCGCAGACCGTGTTCCGATTGCAATCTTTGCGTTACCGCTGTAGAATTTAATCCAGTTCATTAATCTTTGGTTTGCAGTAAGTCTGCTATGATAAACAATAAGATCATCAGCAAAGACATTGTAAAGCCGTTGATATATCTGTGAAGATAATGTTATTTCAGGAACAAGATAGATAACGGAACGTCCCTGATTTATGATATGCTTTGCTATTTCAATATATATTTCAGTTTTTCCACTGC
Organism: uncultured Leptospirales bacterium; assembly: GCA_964631555.1. Taxonomy (GTDB): domain Bacteria; phylum Spirochaetota; class UBA4802; order UBA4802; family JAFGDQ01; genus CAZVYR01. The sequence continues at coordinate 21,764 of CAZVYR010000001.1, read as the reverse complement.
CTGTTATTCCGAATAAAAGATGAAAAAGTTGATCATTATTATATGAATCTAGTATATCATTATATACTAGTCTCTGTTCATCATTAAGGAGAATATCTCTCGTTTGAATATTTTTATCTTTAAACGGATGTTTATATCTGGAAGACGATTTCTCTCCTGATGGAAGAGCCATTGCTATAACTTCACCGGTATTACATATATAATTTAATGCAGTATATTCAGCTAGGGCTATCAGCCGCTTATCAAATATCGGGCTCTTATCTATTTTTTTTTCAATTTCTTTAATTATTTTTATATCAGGTTTTATGTTATGAATATTATGTACGAAAGCAGTTACTATCCTGTTACGGAAATTGACCTTAACCCTGGTGCCGGTCATAATATCCATATCCTTGGGTATTGAATACGTATAAGAGCCTTCAACAGGATAACCAACATATACATCAGCAAATTGTTCATTCATGCTCATAAATTAAACTAACCTGAGAAAATATTTACAATAACGAAGCTTATATCTTTGCGGAAAGAATGTAGCCTGGAATGGAAATAACAATAAATAATTAGAAATGTGCATTTCTCCTAAAATACGAGGGCTTTTCCCTGCCTGTGGCAGGGAAGACTATTTTTAAACAAGTCTAATATTTTATATATTAGACTTATTGAATATTAATTAAGAGTTTTCTTTTGATCGTGCTTTTATTTTTTGAAGTGTCTCCCATGCTTTTCTCTTTAAATTTGTATTTTTTATAATACTCAAGGGATGATCAATTCTGAACCAGTTCATGTTGCTATTATCATTTACAATCCTTTTAATTGCTATATCGTCACCCATGACAATAATACTATTTGGATTAAATTCTTTTATTTCTTTAATTAAAATGGGTGCACAATTTTTTAACATTATACCAGGAGTATATGCCGTACCCTCTGTTTCACATTTTATCATATTGGTAACATAACATTCCTTAATCTTAATATCGATTGCTTTTAGCATATTAATAAGTAAGTCTTTGGATTTATCCTTCAATTGATCTCTTTCAAATATGCTGATATTCAACGGAGTATTCATAATTAACATTATTCCATTTTCTCCATTTCCCCATCCATGTCGTTTTTGGGTGGCTTTCCCGCACTTGGTACAATTATTCAATAAATAAACAAGGGAATTTTCTTTTTCATCAGGAAGGTCTTCAATGTTGCTTTTTTCTTTGGATGTGATCCATTTTTTAAGAAAAGATAGTTCGTCCTCATCTCTGTAAAGAAGTAATCTGCCTCTGGAGTTCAGATATTGCACATATGATGTTAGTTGATTATGAATATTGTTCACGGTTTATTAAATAGTATCAATGTTTATATTATATTGTTTTACTTTTCTATGAAGGTTCGTCCTTTCAATACCAAGTTGTTTTGCTGTTGATGTTATGTTCCTGTCATTTTTTTTAAGTGCTCTTATAATATATTCTTTTTCAAATTCCTCTCTTGCCTGTTTCAAATTGGAAATATCTCTTGAAATAATATCCTCGTAGTCATATGATTCAATATGAGCAGCTATATCATCTTTATCTATTATATCAGCCTGAACCATTATACATATTCGTTCTATTATGTTTTTCAGTTCTCTGACATTACCGGACCATTTATAATTCATCAGGAATTTCATGCCTTTGTCAGTAATTTCTTTGGTGCCAAGGCCGTGTTCCTTTGAAAATGTATTTAAGAAATACCTTGTCAGAACCGGGATATCTTCTTTCCTTTCTGTAAGAGAAGGGACATGTATGGGAATGACATTAAGCCTGTAATAAAGGTCTTCCCTGAAACGGCCTTCTTCAATGGCTTTTTTAACATCAATATTGGTTGCTGCGATTACTCTTACGTCAACCGTAATCGGCTCATTACCTCCAACTCTTTCAAACTGTTGTTCCTGTAATACCCTGAGTACTTTTGCCTGTGCATTACCACTCATATCACAGATTTCGTCGAGAAAAATTGTACCTGCATTAGCAATTTCAAATTTCCCAAGTCTTCTGTTGACAGCACCAGTAAAAGAGCCTTTTTCATGGCCAAACAGCTCACTCTCAATAAGCTCATCAGGGATAGCTGCACAGTTGACTTTTATCAATGGTTTAGACGATCTCCTGGAGTTTTTATGTATAGCTTTTGCAACAAGTTCTTTACCAGTGCCGTTTTCACCGGTTATAAAAACCCTGGCATTGGTTCTTGCCGCTGTTTCAATTATTTTTTTTACTTCATTTATACTTTCGGAATTTCCGATCATTTCATCTTCAAGCATTGCACCCTGGCGGAGCCGTATATTTTCTTTCCGAAGGATTACTCTTTCCAGTGCATTATTAACCGAAGTAATAACTCTTTGCATAGAAGGCGGCTTTTCAAGGAAATCGAGGGCACCCATTTTTGTGGATTTAACTGCAATATCAATGGAAGCATGACCCGATATCATAATAACAGCAAAATCCGTATGGGATTCGGCTATTTTTTTAAGAACCTCAAGACCATCTATATCCGGAAGCCAGACATCCAGAAGCACAAGGTCAATTTCATTCTTATCTAAAAAGGCAAGTGCCTGTTCTCCATTTCCACATGAAAATACAACATGATCTTCATCCTGTAATATTGCGGAAAGGGTTTTAATTATATTGGGTTCATCGTCAACTATTAATATTTTTGCCATCCGCAGCCTCTTCATCTATTATGGGAAATTCAATAACAAACTCTGCACCTTCTCCTTTATTTGAATAGCAATAAATTTTGCCTTTATGTTCAAGTACAATTTTTTCAACAATAGCCAATCCCAAACCGGTGCCTGTTTCTTTTTTTGAAAAAGCAGGATCAAATATTTTTTCTATGTCTTCTGCTTCTATCCCGGGGCCATCATCTCTGATAAATATCCTGACAATCCGTTGATGCTGTGCATTAGAGATTTTCGATTTAATGTAGATATTGCCTTTATCGATTAAAGCATCAATTGAATTCTGTAGAAGATTCGTAAGAGCCTGCCTGATCAAATATTTATCTATATACAGCCTGGGTATTGAATCATCAAGATCCAGATGAAATGAAATACTTTCATGCCCAAGGAAAAAATTTACACAATTCTCAATAATAGGATTTATATCAATATAATCAACCTTCATCTCCGGAAGCCTGGCAAATCCTGCAAACTCATTTAAAATTCTGTTTAAGACCTTAACTTCCTCAATGATGGTTTCAGTACCCGTAAAAATAATATTATTTATATCCGGATGATTTTCTTTAAACCTGTTTTGTATCCTTTCAGCAGACAGCCTTATAGGAGTTAATGGATTTTTTATTTCATGAACAAGTCTTCTTGCTACTTCTTTCCATGCTTCAAGCCTTTGCATATGATACATAAGCTTCCTGCTTTCATCAAGCTGTTGAACCATTGTATTGAATGATTTGAAAAGCAATGCAAGCTCATCAGAAGAATCTCTTTTAAGTAAAATCCGAAAGTCGCCGGAAGCAACATGACCCGCAGCATCTGCTAATTCCAGAACAGGTTTTGTTATACCCCTTGAAAGAAAAAAGCTAACACTTATGGAAATTACAATAATTAAAATCGCAATGAACAGAAGTAATATCCCTACTCCGGTTTCAAAGTAAGGTCTTAGAAATTCTCTTTTATTATACCTTTTAAGCGAATCATTATAAACTGCTAACCTGTTGTAAACTATTTCAGGAATAATTTTAACAAGTGCAATAATGTACTCTTTATAAAACAATTGTCCCAGCAGGATCGAATTATTATTGATAGATATATTGGAAATCCTGTTAACTGAATTCATGTCAGTATTATTAAGGTAACTCGTCAGTTCTTTATAGATATTGTATTCTTGCCCGTGATTAAGAATTTTCATATCATTAAACAAATCGTCTCTCTTATACATTCTGAAAAAAATACAGTCCAGGCCGATAAATTCGCAACGTTTTATTATTTGTTTACGATGCTCCCGGTTTTCCGGGTTTATTTCTCCTTTTTGAAATGAATAATCAAGAGCTTTTAATTCACCGTCGATTTCTTTGTAAAAACTATTAACATAATCATTGGAGAGGTTAATTGATTCTTCAAGAGCATAGACTGTTTCATCAGTGATTAAATTTGCAACAGTTTCATTTATTATATGATTTGAAATAATGATTATAGTCAATGCAGGAAGTATAGCGACTGAAATAAAAGCGAGCATCATTTTAAAGATTATACTTGAGCTGAAATCAAAAGCACCGGAATATATTTTTCTGCTGAATGAAATAAAGATAAAATAAATAGCGGCGATAATGGGAATCGTCATCATCAGGTAAATAAAGTATTCCCGTTCCGAACCCTCCTGAATGTCAGCTTGCGGGAAAAGTCCCAAAACCAATGCAGCGGAAAATAAAAGTATTCCGCTAATAAAAATAATATCCTGAAATTTTGATTTATTGATTACATTTTTTTTAAAAATTCCGGGAAGAGACATTTTGTTACGTCAAAAATTAAATATAAAATATCAGAATAGATTTAATCATTATTAATTTTCTCCTTCATCGAAACCGTTCTCAATAATTGATACTAATTCGCGTACAGCATCTTTTTCACTCTCTCCGTCTGCCCTGATTTTAAGTTCAGATCCCTTTGTGATTGCAAGAGCAAGGACACCCATCATGGATTTGGCATTTGCTTCAATATCGTCTTTAATAAAGAAAATATCGCATGGATATTTCATTGCTGCTCTGACTAACATCATTGCCGGCCTTGCATGAACACCGGCATCGCTTTTAATAAGTACCACATCTTCAGTCACAATTATTTTGTTTACTCCTTTTTGATTATATCCTGAATTTTTAAATCCAGTTCCCTTGCGGAAAATGTACCTGTCTTTTTTAACCGATGGTTCAGGGCAGCGGTTTCAATAAGAATAGGGATATTCCTCCCCGGCCTAACAGGGATGGTAATATATGAAAGATCGATATCCAGTATTTTATATTTATTTTCGTCGATTCCTAATCTGTCATATTCTTTTTTTTCATCCCACTCTTCCAGCATAACAATCAGATCTATTCTTTTCCTGTTCCGCACAGACGCAATCCCGTAGATTTCTTTAACATTGAGAATACCCAGTCCCCTGATCTCCATATGATGCATAATAATCTCCGCACTTGTACCAAACAAAAATATCTCATCAATTTTCTGAATTTCAACAAGATCATCTGCAACAAGCCTGTGCCCCTTCTCAACAAGCTCCAGAGCGCATTCACTCTTGCCAACCCCGCTTTTCCCAAGTAATAATACCCCAACTCCAAACACATCAACAAAAGAACCATGGATCGTGATTGTCGGCGCAAAATACCCTTCAACAGCATGAGTCCATAGACTGACGAATCTAGTTGTACGGAATTTTGAGACAAAAATCGGAATATTCCTGCTATTGGCCAACTCAATAAATATGGCATTAGGTTTCTCGCCATGCGTAAATACACAACATAAAATATCATAAGAAAAGAACATCTCTAACATTTCCCGCATCTGATCCTCTGGCAGCTTTCTCATGAACGCGGTTTCGCCCAGACCAAAAACCTGTATTCTTCCAAAAGCAAAGAAATCGAAAAATCCCGCAAGGCTCAAACCAGGCCGGTTTACATCAGCTACTAAAATTTCTTTGTTAAGACCCTGTTCTCCTGCAAGAAGCTCAAGCTGTAAATCTATCTTGATAGTACCGTCTATAAGATTGCGTACATAAATTTTCTTTTTTGCCATATCCGTAAAATTTATTCGGTAATAGAATTCTCGTTATTTTTAATTTATCTTTGATAAAAGAATATATAAAATTTAGTTGACTGCTTATAATGAAAGGCTACCCAGTTTAAGGAATTTTTATTTCCCGTTAGGTTCATTTATTATTAAATCAGAAAACATATTAATAAATGAAGACCAACAGGGAAATATTTGCAAGATAATTTTTTTCGAGTATAAAATTATAACTTAAGTTATATATTAAATTCCAGTAAACAATTACAATATTACAGGGGAATAAGTATGAATTTTAATCATTCCCTTTCTCTGGACTTCATAATTATCATATTATTAAAAAATAATCTATAAAGATCAATTTTTATATAAAATTCTGGAAAAAGTATAATAAAAATCAAAAAAACAGCCCAAAAGTGTAAGATAAAATTGTATATAGTAATGGAAAGGAATATAAAGGATAAAATACTATCAGGAAATATAAAAAAAAGGAAACAACACATGTCAACAGCATTATTAGATAAAATAATCAAATCAATACACGGACGCATGGGAAACCTTGTGTTTAATAACAGGCAGCGCGTCCCGCCAGCGGTAAGATGACTCAGTGCATACACGCGCATGTTATATCGTACATTCCCGATACAGAATCGCAGAGAAAAGTGCGCCGCAGGTTTCGTGAAGCAGTATTATTATTGTGGCAATCAATGATAGAAGACGAAAAATATGCATTTAAAAAAGAGCAAGCTCAATGAACATGAGCGAATATAATCTTTTTAAAACCTCATATATGAAAACAAATATTAATTACAGGCCGGCAGCAGGAATAACCTCCGTATCTTGTGGTTTTGCCCTTTCGTCTATCTGTATAAAATTTTTCCTCTCCGTTTCAAAACCGTATACAAAAGCATACAATATAAACGCACATCCTGAACATCTCAGACTGCTCCCGGATAGAAAAACCGCATGCATATATATAAATTTTT
>CAZVYR010000001.1:0-14917 GCA_964631555.1 uncultured Leptospirales bacterium | reverse complement strand
TTTTCCGGAATTTGAGTAAGGAAGTCTGCCGGGCGGAAATATTATTAAATCGGGCGCATAAGTCGAAGTAAAGTGTTTATGTGCCCGACATGACAAACAACCAGAAACGTACTCGTATTTGTATTTACAAAAATTTATTCAGGCGGAGTTACAACTTCAATATTCTCCCCGTTCTTATAAATAATATTTAGATAATTGGTCTCGTTATTAAAAAACGGGACAAAATCTTCAGGAAAAGAAGTAATTACCCTGATAGCATCATTCAATTCCATGCTTTTGATAGTTTTATCATTGCACTCAGCCAATTTAATATTCGGATTAGTTAAAGAGTCATCATGAATGAGCAAATTAAATTCCTTCAGCTTTTCATGGATTAAAATATTATTATCAATCATATCCCGTGGAAGTTCAGCCATCCTGAACTCAGTTCCTGATTTAAAAATAACAGCATAATTATCTAACGCATTACTCTCTAAATGTTCTTCCCGTTTCTTAAAAAGAATAAAATTTTTATTATCAAGCTTCATTTCAAGAAAAGCCTCAATTTCATCTTTTGGTTTATTCTCAACATGTTTAAATACAATATTTAATCTCTGATCAAAAGTCGGTTCAGACTCAGGTTGAATATCGTTTTTCGCAAGAGGTGTTACTTTATGTTCAGAATGTTTCTCCTTGTGCTTTGAAGCCTGTTTTTCCATGCTCTTAACAAGAAGATCAATAGAAGAATACATGTCACCTGCTTTTTCAGTACCATGAAATCTGGCTCCGTCAGCATTTATTACCACTTCAACAATATGATTATGCTTTTCCATATACATTATCACATTGATATCAATAAGTTTATGGAAATATTTAGCAAGTTTTGCAATTTTTTTTTCAGCGTATTGAGACAACTCTTCAGTCACGTCAAAGTGTCTTCCTGTAATAAGTATTTTCATCTTTTCTCCTCTGATTTCATTAAATTTAGTTTTTTCCGAACGCTTGATGAAGAAATATTTAAAATTGATCTGTATTTTGCAATAGTTCGTCTTGCAATATTAATACCTTTCGACTGTAATATCTTTAGTATTTCGGTATCCGAAAGAGGTTTGCTCGGATTCTCTGTTGATATCATTTCTTTAATTAGATTTATAACTTCTTCGGAGGAACGATACTCATTATCACGGGATTTCAATTTTGAAACAAAAAAATATTTTAATTCAAATATACCCCACTGACTTTGAACAAATTTATTATTTGCGACTCTGCTGATTGTTGATTCATGCAAGCCGACTTCGAGAGCAATATCAGCATAAACCAGAGGTTTTAAATGACCAACTCCCTTAATCAGAAAATCCCGTTGATAATCCATTATTGCAGTAACTACTTTTATAATAGTATCCCTTCTGTTGGAAATGCTTTTAAGCAAATGATTTGCTGAATTCATTTTATCTTTAATATAGTCAGCGAGTTTATTATCTATTGATTTTTTTCTTAGTATATTTCGGTAATATGAATTGATTTTAATTTTAGGTATCCATTCATCATTGATTGTAACTATTATTTCTCCATCTACATGTTTAACTTCTATATCCGGAACAATATATCGCACCTTTTTTAATGAGTATTTTACTCCTGGGTAAGGATCAAGGTTATGAATAAGCCTGCTTTTTTTAATAATCTCAGAAGCCGGAATATGTAAAATCCCGGCTATTTTTTCATAGTTCAGCTTCTCAAGATCAAGGAAATAGTTGCTAAGAATTTTTAATAATATTTCATCGTCAGGATAGATATTCTCTGCCTGGACTATCAATGATTCTTGGATATTTTTAGCCCCACATCCGATAGGATCGAAACTATTGACTATCTTTATACCGCTGATTATTTTTTCAATTTGAAACGAACTGCTTTTTGCTATTTCTTCAGGTGTTATTGTTAAGAATCCGTTATCATCAAGGGAGGTAATTATCCCTTCAAGAAGGGTGAGTTCTGCCTGGTCCTTTGCAAAAAGACTTGCCTGGTTTATCAGGTGCTCTTTAAGAGTCTCTTTCTGTGCTACAGCGTTTTCAATAAAATTTCTTTTTTTGTCACTATCATATGAGTTATAGGAAGTTGTAGCGCCTGTATCGGATTCCCAGGTTTCATTTTCTAACGAGGTCGGTTCGTCACCACTGAGTTCTTTACCTACAGATGAGAGAAGTTCCTTATCATTGTCGTTCGAAGAAGGAAGAAGAGTAACATTTTCTTCTTCAAGGACAGGATTCTCAACCAATTCAAATGAAATTTTTTCTGCCAGTTCAATATTAGAAAGCTGAAGCATTTCAATTGACTGGACAAGTTGCTGATTTAGTACTAATTTATTTGTCTGGTTAAGATTTATCTTTGCAGAAATATCCATTGATACCTCAATACAGATCAGCGAGGCAATAATAAAAAAAATAAAACGATTTTAATTGTTTATAATACAAATTTATCGCCGAGATATATTTCTCTTGCCTTTTTACTTTTAATTAGTTTTTCTGATTTTCCGCTTATCAGCACTTCACCTTTATACATAATATATGACCTGTCTGTAATACTTAAGGTTTCCCTCACATTATGATCAGTGATTAAAACACCGATATTTCTTTTTTTTATTGAGTAAATAATCGATTGAATATCTGCAACTGCTATCGGATCTACGCCGGCAAAGGGTTCATCAAGTAATAAAAAGTCGGGTGTGGTGACAAGCGTCCTTGCGATCTCTGTCCGTCTTCGTTCACCGCCGGATAGTGTATAAGCTTTTTGATCTTTTACATGCTCGATTGATAAGTCTTTTAACAGCATGTCTCTTCTCTTTATAATTTCTTCTTTGCATAGATTCTGCATTTCAAGAATTATTTCAAGATTTTCTGAAACGGTCAGCTTTCTGAAAACAGAAGCTTCTTGGGGCAGGTAACCGATACCCCATCTTGCTCTTTTATACATTGGTAAGTGAGTGATATTATTGTTATTAATGAAGACTTTGCCCGAATCAGGTTTTACAAGACCAACAACCATATAGAAGGTTGTTGTTTTCCCTGCCCCGTTTGGCCCTAAAAGTCCAACAACTTCCCCCTGAGAGATTTCAAATCCGACATTATCAACTACTCTATGATGCCTATATGACTTGATTAAAGAATCTAATTTTAAAGTTTTTTTAACATTCGCTTCTGAATTCATAGGTTATAATGTTCAAGTTGGTTAATCATATAATTTTAAAACAGTTTGACTATTTGCGACAGGTTTATCTTTTAATTTACTATTATCTCAGCAAATATAGATCATTAAATTATTAAAGTTATTGCATTTTTCTCAAAATGTAAGACTAATTTTGCAACAAATCTATTATTAATTCAATATAAGAATATACTATTTTGTTAAAAAAATCCAGAAAAATATCTTTAGTTTACACCCTTTCCTTCTATACCTCCATTTAGTCTCGTATCGTTGCTTCGAGTATTAACTGAAATGGATTGTGTCAGTAGTACTGAATTGTCCTTTTCTATTCTTGCATTTCCTGTTACAGTCATATAATTAGTCTTTCTTTGATATTTTGCCATGTCGCCTTTAATAGTACTATCATCACGAATAATATTTACATTGCCTGATACATATAGTTCATCCATATCCTGGTAGTACTCCATATAATTTCCGTAAACCCTGGATATTATTTTACCGGATTTTTTATCTTTAAAAATCATATATGCTTTGCTCCATAAGGCAGAATACTCATCCTTTCTACGGGAAATTAAATGATCTCCAAAAGCTTCAATGTTTTCGCTTATATAATTGATATGTACATGTGAGCCAGATATGTCTTCGTTTCCCTTATTACCTTTTATTTCTAACACGTCTCCTGAAATTATAACATCCTCTCTCTCTACTAAAGCATTACCTTTTATAATTGTGTGCTTTTCCGTATCATCAAAATGTTCGATCCTGTCACCGCTGGCGTCCATTCTTACTTTTTTAATTGTCCTGGTTGTCCTGTCCTTTTCTTCTGAATATGTCTTTACCCGTGCTTTTTTATTTAGTATTATTGTTTTTTTATCAGTATAATAAAGTATTTCATCAGCATTGAAAATATCCTCTCCTCTCCTGATTTCAGGATGTTCAGAAAATATGGAGATATTTTTTTTCCTATCAAAAAAAGCCTTGTTTGAATATATTAATAAATCATTATTTTTCAATTTAACATTCCCGGATGCTTCAGCGATATAATTATTTAGGTTGTATTTAAATATATCAGCATGGATATTTACTAAGGACTTGTCATCTGATCTTCTGATTTTTGCCGATGGATTCCCTGTAAATTCGACTATATTACTATTTTTATAAAAAATAGCCTTGCCGGCATTTATAGTAGAATGATTTTTCTTATCAATTAAATGAACATTGCCAATGGCTTCTGTAACATCTCCCTCATTGCCTCTGATTATAAGTTTATCGGCACTTAATTGTGAGTTGTCATATTTTATTAAAGGATTGCCTGTAAGCTCAGTAAAATATATTTTTTCGCCATTTTTAACTTCAATCAGCCTGCTCTTAACATTGTCGCCGGTTATTATTAAGGGTTCTTTTGGGGATGCTTGAGCACTGGCAAATATAGCAATAAATAATATAAACGAAAATATACTAAATGATTTAATTTCGGTTACCACTCTTTTGCCTCTTCTTAAGAGTATCCTTCATTCCGCGTGATATTGCTACAACTTTTTTTTTAATTTCATACTTCTCGAGATTGTAATCTGCTCTAAGTCCTATGCCTTCTATTATGTCGCCGTTATTCCTGAGGATCTTTATAGGTTCATCAGTATCAAGATATTCATTTTTGTTGTCCCATCGGATCTTTTGTGTTAATAGTTTATTCCCTGATGTGGAAAACATATCTACATTGCCGATTAGGTCGATATCCCTTGAGTCTGTGTAGATAATAGCTTTATCTGCCTTTACAGTAGCATTAGCTTTATGGTCCTGATAATAATATAATTGAATATTTTCAGCAATTGATCTTTTTTCATCAAAGTAATAAGAGGCGCGTTTAGCTTTCAGAATCCACTCAATCCTGCTATTCTTAAAATTAGTAGTTTTATAATTCTCAACCAGCATATCAGGGCGGAAGCCCTTTGGGGAGATTGCAACATCGCAGCTGTTATTAGTTATTATAAATATTAATAATATAATTCTTATTATTAAAGATTTTTGTTTTATAATTATTGTCATTTTATTTTAATAATATTATCGATTTCGATTAAAATTTTTAGTAGTTCTTTAGTCTTGTCCAGATAATATTGATTGCTGGCGTCGCAAAGCGCGTTTTCAGGTGATTCATGGACTTCCATAAAAAGTCCGTCTATTCCGGCGGCCACTGCTGATCGTGCCAGAAGTGGAGTATATTTTCTTTCCCCTCCTGTTGTAAGACCTCCTCCGGGAAGCTGAGTGGAATGTGTCGCGTCAAAGATAACGGGGATATTCAGGGATCTGATTATTTCAAATGAGCGCATATCCACGATCAGGTTATTATAGCCAAAAGAATATCCCCTTTCAGTTACCGCATAGCTTTTGCATCCTGAAGTTGTAAGTTTTTCAATGATATTAGTCGTATCCCCGGGTGCGATGAATTGTCCTTTCTTAACATTCACAGGTTTCATGCTTTTGGCTGCTGCTGTTAAAAGAGAAGTCTGCCTGCAAAGAAAAGCAGGGATCTGGAGAAGGTCTGCAACTTCTGCCACGGGAAGGATTTCTTCCACAGAGTGGACGTCAGTAGCAATGGGAAGATTGAATTGGCTTTTAACTTCTGACAGGATTTCCAGCCCTTTATCAATACCCGGCCCTCTGTAAGAGGATAGGGAACTCCTGTTAGCCTTGTCATAAGATGATTTGAATATAAAAAATATATCAAGCGAGTCAGTTATTGTTTTCAATTGTTCTGCAGTACTGAATATCATGTCACGTGATTCAATTACGCAGGGACCTGCGATAAGGAAAAATCTTTGTTTACCGTCCAGTTTATATCCGCAAAAATCCATATATTTTTTATCTCTATAAAGTATTATATTTATACAGATTTAACACAGGCCATAAAACATTAGCTCCTGTATTTTGTAATTTATTAACCGAGGAGCATGAATCAGTATTTGACTTGTTTTATTTCCTTGTATTAATATCCATAGGAATAAAAGAAAAGATGCATACTCAGGCTGTTTATCGGGTGCCATCAGGATTCCCTCGTTTTTCTGTAGTCAATTGCGGCTTTTATAAAATCTTTAAAAAGCGGGTGCGGTCTTGTAGGTTTGGATTTAAATTCAGGATGATACTGGGTCGCTATAAACCATGGATGTTCAGTAATTTCAATGGTTTCTATCAGGTTCGTCTGAGGATTTATTCCACCGAAAACAATACCGCAGTTTTCAAATTGTTCTTTGTAAACGAGTGTAAACTCAAGACGATGTCTGTGTCGTTCCATATATGAATCTGTTTTATATATTTTTTTAATTTTACTTCCGTCTTTGAATACGCATTTATATGCCCCAAGTCTCATTGTCCCGCCTTTGTCGGTTATTAGTTCCTGGTCTGCCAGGTAAGAGATAACAGGATGCGGAGTATATGGGTCTATCTCCTTGGAATGTGCGTCAATTAAGCCACAGACATTTCTGGCAAATTCGACTACAGCACAGTGCAGTCCAAGGCATATTCCAAAAAAAGGTACTTTATTGATCCTTGCATATCCTACTGAAGCGATCTTTCCATCTATTCCTCTGTCACCAAAACCGCCGGGAACAAGTATTCCGTCAACTTCGCTATATAATGAATGGAGATCATCCATATGTTCTTTTTCGATTATTTCTGAGTCGATTTTTATGATCTCCAATTTCGCGTTATTTCCGACAGCTCCGTGTAGTAATGCTTCGTATAGTGAACGGTATGCGTCCTGTAATGCGATATATTTGCCTACTACAGCTATTTTTACATTTTCGGAAGGTTCACGAAGTGATTTAGTAAAAGCATTCCATTCCTGCATATCTACCCTGGCTGAATCAAGGCCGAAGTGTTCAAGAACTGCTGTATCATAATTATTCTTCCGGAGCATGTCCGGTATTTCATAGATCGAGCCTTTAATATCAATTGCAGGAATAACATTTTTCTGGGATACATTACAAAATAGCGATATCTTGCTTCGCATATCTTCCGGCAGGGGTGTTGCTGTTCTGCAGAGAAGAATATCAGGAATAATTCCTATCTGCATCAATTCTTTTACGGAGTGTTGTGTAGGTTTGGTTTTCTGTTCACCTGCTACGGTTATTGTGGGAATCAGTGTCAGATGTACATTCATTACCCGTTTGCTTCCAAGTTCCTGCCTGACTTGCCGCATTGCTTCAAGAAAAGGGAATGACTCAATGTCACCTACGGTGCCTCCTATTTCAATTAAAACGAAATCGAGAGTATCGTCGTCAGCAATGTCGTATATCCTGTTTTTTATTTCATTGGTAATATGAGGTATAACCTGGACTGTCCTGCCAAGGTATTCTCCGCGCCTTTCTCTCTGGATAACGGAATTATATATCTGGCCGGTTGATATTGAATTTTTTTTAGTTAATTTTGCATTTGTAAATCTCTCGTAGTATCCGAGATCTAGATCTGTTTCCGCTCCGTCTTCGGTAACATATACTTCGCCATGCTGAAATGGGCTCATGGTACCAGGGTCGATATTGATATAAGGATCCATTTTGATTATTGTTATTTTACATCCGTGACCTTCGAGCAGTAATCCAAGAGATGCTGTTGAAATTCCTTTTCCAAGTGATGAGCAAACTCCTCCTGTAATAAATATAAATTTTGTATTTTTATTAATCATTACGTCTTCCTTTTTGTCTGTATAAATGATATTTGTAAAAATTATTTTAATAAGTAAACTAAATTAAAGATTATATCCAGAATATGATCAATTGTTTTTAAAATAATTCGATATATAAAGTCAATTATGATTTATGATTCTGTTTAATAATAATAAAAAATCATGCTTTCTTAATAACTAATATCAGGATTTTTTATTATTCGTAGGCTGATTTTGCTATATCTTTAACCGGCATTTATCCGGCTTTGAGACGGAGGTGATACGACTCCAAAACGGAGGGGAAGAGATTAAATAAAGAAGCACGAGATCAGGACTGCTTTATACATAATAATGAAGTTAATGGAAAGTTTAAAAGTCCTGGGATACGGCGGTAATAAAAAACATCTTCATTAATAACCGGTTATATATATATTATTGGCTGAGAGTTATTTTTCACAATGAATTTCAGAATTGTGTTAATAAACAAAGCTTGACATTCAAAGTGATTATAAATAAATTTAAACTGTTAGCGTATTTACAATACTAACTCAAATAGACGATTACTCTCAATTATAGACGGCAAATTATTGTTGTGAGTGCATTATTCATTTAATATTATTTTCATTTATTATTTTACATCCTGTATTACCCAACCTGAGTGATGAATCCTTCACCGGGGGATGGGGTATCTGAATAAATTTGTAAAATTACCTGACTTTTTTTGTCAGAAACACTGCAAGCTGTGTTAAAAATAGCACGGGTATATTTTGTGTAAGACACAGTTAAATTATATGAATAAGGAATAAACAAAGGTAATAGCAATTATGACTGAAAAAAGAAAATTCCCACGGCAGACTTGTAAATTACAGGTAAACTTTGAATTTTATGAGGGTGACCCTGATGAACTGGATATTAAATCAGCAGAGTCAATTAAAGGCAAGGGAGTAATAATGGATATTAGCAAGGGAGGTGCTTTTATTGTTTCTAATTCACGTGTTAGTATTAATATGCCGATTAACTTGGTTTTTTCCTCCGGGGATGTGGAAAAGGAACTTGAGGGTATTATTATAAGAACCGGGCTGATAGAAAATAATCCTTCAGAGGTTGCTCAGCAATATGCCAAGAAAAAAGTCAAAGGAGATGCTTATATTGCTGTTAAATTTTTTATGCCCCTTAAAGATGTTCCTGTTGAAAAATAACTGCATTTATTTATATAAATATATAGTAAAGAGCCGGGAATGGATTGATGGAGAGCTTTCTAAAAAGTTAAAGTAATTTAAATTATATAATACAATGCTCTATATTCCCCGAAACGACAGGCTATGAAAACAGTTTTTATAAAGATTGATAATATATCAGAGATTAATACTTCTAAGATCACTGTCCGGGACCTTAATAACAGGTATATTGATAAAGAAGGAAAGATGTATGGGTTAAAGTATAACAGGAAAACAAGGAAAGTTAATATTATAAGAATTATGAGGACTCCTGTTAAATCAGTGGAATATTATAACCAGATGTTAAGAGCCCATAGAAAAGGAGAAAAATACAGCTATAATCCAGAGCCGAAAACTGAAATAGTAGAGCAGGAAAGTCCGGAAACTAAGGAAGAGACCGGAATTGATTTTAATATTGAAGTATTCATCAATAATGTTGTTGAACTGATGCAAACTCATAAACAGAGACTGGCAGGCATTATGATGAATATAAAGAATTCACATGTTGTGTCTGATGAACACAGAGGCGATTCAGCCCAGTTAAATGATCTATTCAGAAATCTCGAGATAGACGGGATATTGAGGATAGAAAAGGTTCTTACTAGTCTTAAAGAAATAAAACAGTATCCCAGGTCCATTACTTATTATATTGCCAAACTTGACACAGCAGGCAGGAATATACTAGAAGAACTGGATACAGATTCAAGGAAAATGGCCTATATTTATGCTTCGGAAATGTTTAATAGCATAAACGGTCTTTACAGAACATTATTAAAGATTCTGAAAGATATACATAATTTTTCCAATAAATTAAATCCTGAAGAATCAAAAGATACCACAAGCATGGAAAAGCAGAGTTTCCATGATGCATTAACAACAATAGAAAATACAATTTCTGAGATTGAAAAGCTGTTAGTAGATCTTAAAAAATATGAGTTTTATATTAGAAATCCGGATAATTTTTAGGTATTCGTTGAACTAGGTAGGTAACTGGCTTAATGAATAACAACTTAGGCAGCAGCCGTTAGGTCAGTTTATTCTTGTAAAATAACTACATTCCCGAATTTTCCAAGCTTCTCAGCCAATTCTTTTTTCCCGACAACAACTTTAATAAGCCCGTTTTTAAATAGCAGGGAGGAATTTTCTATTATATCTTTTTTTGTAACTTTTTCAATATTTCCAATATAACCTGTCAGAAAGGATTCTGGTAACCCATTGTAGTCCAGAAAAGTGTATTGATTGAGCACATCAGCGGGTGTTGCGAATTCAAATATATAACTGTTTTTTATTGAATCTTTTGCCAGCTTCAGTTCTTCATCCTTAACTTCGGAATTAGTCATTATTTCAATATTCTTAATTAACAGAGATAATGTATCGTAGGTAGATTCATTATTTGTCTGAGCAAAAGCTATAAATACGCCGGTATTTTTTCTGAATTTAATCACTGACTGGACTGCATAAGCAAGACCTCTTCTAACTCTTATCTCATGCATGAGTCTTGAAGTAAAACTGCCACCTCCAAGGATGTAATCCATTAATGTAAGAGAATAAATCCTTTTATCCTTATTATCAGGTGCTATTGTCCCGAGTACTATTGTTGCCTGGGGTAATTCTTTGGGAATGAGGTATATATTCTTTGAATTTAAGGCAATACTTGATTTCAATTTATCTGTATTAACACTGTAATCAAGCTTTTTTCCTTTTCTTAAGGTCAAGAATCTTTGTTTAAAATTATTTTCTATATCTTTAAAGTTCTTTTGTCCTGATATTCCAATAATAATATTTTCTCCGCAAAAATAGTTCGTGATTGTTTGTTCTAGGTCTTTTATAGTAATTGATTTTAACGTTTCTTCTGACTGAGTCGCTCCATAGCTGTCTCCGTTGAATATAATTTTTCTTACATTTTCGAATGCAAGGGCATCCGGACTGTCCTGTTTTCTCCTGATTTCTTCGAGCAGAAGAGACCTGGCATTCTCGACCATATTCTTGTTCAAATCAGGATTCAGTACTATATCTTCAATGATATCAAGGGCAAGCTTTGAATAACGTTCAAGTACCTCTATACTTATAACTGTGTCCTCCCAAAATGATTGTATCATAAAGCGTCCACCGATGTTTTCAACAGTATCATGTAGAGTCTGAGCGGGATATTTTTTTGAACCTGAAAGTAAGAGAGCCTTTGAAAGCAGGTCCGATATACCGGCATTTAATGCGGTCTCATTTAGTTTCCCGAATGCGATGGAAACCGAGATCGTCATTCTTGGGAGTTCGTCTTTTATATAATATCCCTTCAAACCGTCATTCATTTGAATCGATTTGACACTGGGAAGCTCGATCTCGCTAATATGAATTTTATCGGATGCAAAAAGGCCGTGGCTTGCAGTTCTTATTGATAAAATAATTAGTGTGCATAAAATAACGGAAATTCTTAATATTGCATTATTTTTCATTTTTATACCGGGGGATTATTTTTTACTGTTCCTGAGAATGCCAACAGTCCTATTAGTTTTAATAATATATTTATTCAGTGCGTCTTTAATATCATTAACGTTTATTGTCTTTAATATCTTCAGATAATTGACTGCGTATTCCCATGATCGAAAATTGGTTTCATAATAACTGAGAAGTCGTGCAATTCCCATATTATTATCAAGGTCGAATATGTAAGAGGATTCCATTTTGTTAATTACTTTTGTTACTTCCTCTTCAGAAACATCCAGCGTCATTTTTTCAATCTCGTCGAATATGGCTTTTTCAAGAGCTTCAGGAGTCGTTGGACTTTTTGGAATTCCGATAATTATAAACAGATTATCATATCTTGATCCGGGATAGCCGTTGAAAGCTTCTATAGATGCTGCAATACCTTTGTCCATGACAAGAGATTTATATAACCTGGATGTATTTCCGTCTGAAAGTATGCTTGATATAATATCAAAGATATAGTCTTCCTTTGATGGAAATGTAGGTTTATGCCATCCTATGAAAAGATAGGGGTTTGATTCAAAAATATAATCGAATCTTCTCTCTCCTTTTTGCTCGGGTTCTTTAATGGTTATTTCCGTGGGAGCCTCTTTTCCCTTTAATTTATTGAAGTACCGGTTTAACAGGGTGAAGGTCTCTTTCGGATTTTTTTTCCCTACTATTGTAATTGTCATTCTTGAAGGGGTATAATTTTTGTTATAAAAGTCTCTGACTTTTTTTATTGTAAAATGATTAATGTTCGATTTCCATCCTATTACAGGGTGTCTGTAAGGATGTGCAATAAAAGCATTCGCTAGAAATTGTTCAAAAAGTCCACCCTGCCCGTCCGATTCGTATCTCATGAGCCTTTCTTCGAATACTGCGCTTCTTTCAAGATAAAATTCCCTGAATATCGGATTTTTAAGCCTTTCTGATTCCAGCTTTGCCCATAATTCCAGTTTGGATGCAGGAAGCTCAATGTAATAGGTAGTAATATCTTTCGAGGTTGAGGCATTAAATCCAACTCCTCCATTTTCAGCATATAGTTTAGAATAAGGTGAACTGACGAGATATTTCCTGTGTTTATTCTGTAATTCTTGAAGACGTATTCTAAGTTTTTTTAGTTCAGCCGCGTTATTTTTGTTCTCGTTCAGGTCATTTATCTTCTCACCAATCTTTTCAATCTCATCAAGAATGGGTTTTTCCTTAGCAAAATCAGTCGTCCCGATCTTGTCGGTTCCTTTGAATAACATATGCTCCAGCATGTGAGCCACGCCTATAGTATCATAACTCTCATCAACAGAGCCGGTTCTAAAGGAGATTATCATTGCCAGTGTAGGCGCGTAACCTCGGTTTAACATAATAACATTAATCCCGTTATCCATTGTCCTGTGCACAACATTTGCTTTTAAGTATTCCCCGAGATCGTTTATTTCAGCGTAAACCGCAGCGCTGATATTAAAAAAAAGCACAACCGTAATAATTAATAAAGTCAATGTACGTTTCATCATTTTTCTCTTATTATAATATATTAAATCTGACAGAGTAGTAATATTAATCAGTTTATTAATAAAATAAATACATATTTTAATATAATTATTATACAGATTATTGATTTATCCGGGAATAGTCTTCGATGTGTGGTTGTTCATAAGTCAGGCCTTATTCTTTTTTATTATTTCTTCAGCAGCTTTTTTAAGTTTGGGAGATATCTGAAACGTGGAATCCTGTTTCGCTGTAAGATCTTCCTTTAGTTTGTCTTCGCCGATCCATTTGCTTAAAGCATATATCATACGGGTAAAGATTTCATTAACTTTTTCATGCATATTTGCTTTTTTATAAAATTTAAAAGCAAGTAGCGGTTGCTTTTTGTCATAATAATAGTAATCACCGAGCCTGATAAGACCGTCTTTATAATCGGTTCTAATAAAGATTTTCATGGCAGCATTGATCTCTCCCTTATTGAAATGCTCATTGCCTTTGCGGATCAATGCTGCCCTTTCTTTTTTATCCATTATTAATAATTATAACAGATTATTTCAAATTATAGCCATTTATTTAAATTACTGATATTTTAAAGATATTATTCTTTACCAGGAATGATAAAATGTTCAGGAACCCTGAACATTGAGCAGAGAAGCAGTACCTCTTTGCCTACTTCCTCAATAACAGCTTCATTATCAATATTATCCGCGACTTTGTTTATAAAGCCCGCAATAAGCTCCATTTGGTACTCTTTCATTCCTCTGGTGGTTACAGCAGGCGTACCAAGTCTGATCCCACTTGGATTAAAGGCCGGTGCAGTGTCACCCGGTACTGTATTATAATTCGTAACTATGCGCGCCCTATCCAGCGCTTTTGCTAACTTTTTACCCGGGATGTTCTTATTTCGAAGATCAATCAAAATAAGATGATTATCGGTCCCGCCTGAAACGAGTTGGAAATCAAAGTCAGTAAGCTTCTCAGCAAGTCTTTTTGCATTTTTTACTATCTGTTTTGCGTAGTCTATAAACTCGCTTGTGTCAGCTTCAGCCAGTGCCACAGCCAATGCCCCGAGTGTATGCATATGCGGGCCTCCCTGAAGTCCGGGGAAAACAGATTTATCAACTTTCTCACTGTGTTCCATTCTTGATAAGAGCATGCCGCCTCTTGGGCCTCTTAATGTCTTGTGAGTCGTGGTGGAAACAATATCGGAATGAGGCACCGGGCTCATGTGTATCCCGGCTACAACAAGACCGGAGATATGAGCAATATCGCTTACATGAAAAGCGCCGACTTTCTTGGCAATATCTCCGAATGCTTTAAAGTCAATAGTCCTTGGGTAAGCGGTTGCTCCTGAAATTATAAGTCTCGGTTTATGTTTCTTTGCAATGTCTTCAATCTGGTTGTAATCCAGTCTCCCGGTCTTCGGGTCGACAGTGTATTGCACTGATTTATAAAACCTGCTTGTGGCGCTTACATTCCAGCCATGAGTGAGATGTCCACCATGGGAAAGAGAAAGGCCCATGATTGTATCGCCGGGTTCTATTAACGCGTTATATGCCGCAATATTGGCGACAGATCCCGAATATGGCTGAACATTGGCATGATCAGCTTTAAATATTTTTTTTGCCCTTTTAACAGCAAGATTTTCGATCAGGTCAGTAACCTGCTGGCCTTCATAGTACCTCCTGCCGGGGTAGCCTTCCGCGTATTTATTGGTAAGGCAGCTTGCGGAAGCAAGCATTACAGCCTTTGACACATAATTTTCGGATGGGATAAGTCTAATGGAACCGCTTTGTCTTGCTTCTTCCTGTCTTATTAGCTCATAGATTTGCGGATCATATTTTTCAAGCGCTGAAATCATTTTATATTACTCCGGTAAAATATCCTGTTACTCCCTCAACCGCGATCCGGTTTAAAACCG